>CAJWMX010000176.1 GCA_913043805.1 uncultured Acidobacteriota bacterium
TGCCCGGTCAGGATGTCGACCGCCACGATGCTCTCGGCGAACAAGTTGTCGCCGATCCGGTGTCCGCCGTAGTAGTCGCTGGTAGGGGTGCTCGTCGGCAGGTAGACGATGCCCGCCTCGTCGTCGGCCCCCATGGCGGCCCAGACATTGGTGTTACCGGAATAACGCCACGACTCGTTGGCCCAGGTGTCGGACCCGAAGTCGTCACCGTCGGGCACGGTGCGAAACACCCACTTCAGCTCGCCGGTGATGGCGTCGATCCCCTTCACCCACCCAGGGGGCGCCTCCTTGGCGACCACGTAGTCGGAGATGGTGACCGGCGTGACCACCACGCCGTTCGAAACGGTGGGCGGCGAGGTCACCGAGATCCAGTGGCGGCCACGACGGTCGTAGGTGCCACGCTCGGCCCTCGGCACGCCAGTGAACAGGTCGACCTTGCCGTTGTCGCCGAACTCGGCCACCGGCTCCCCGGTCTTGGCGTCGACGCTGACCAGATAGCCGTCGGTGGTGCCCCAGTAGACGCGCTCGACGTCGCCGTCCTTCCAGTAGGCGCCGCCCCGCATGTTGGCGCGACTGGCCGGTGGTCCGTCGAGGTGACTCTCCGGGTCGTATACCCAGACCGGCTCACCCGTGCCTGCGTCCCAGGCGCCCCCGAGACTGAGCGGCGTGGGCGCATAGATCAGCCCGTCGGCCATGACCGGCGTCGCCTTGAAGAGCCGGAGGGACAGACCGTAGTCGGGGTTGGTCGACTCGCCCGGAAACTCGCCCAGTCGGCCCCGACGAACCAGTTCCGCGTTGATCGCCTCGAAGTCAAGTCCGGCGTCCGGAGTGAACGCCCGCCAGACAATCTCCAGGTCCGAGAAGTTGTCGGCCGTGATCTGGTCGAGACCTGAGTATTTGGTGCCGCCGTTGTCACCGGCATAGGCGTGCCACTCGCCGTCGGGCGCGCCGTACTGCGCGAACGCCGGGGGCGCGGCGAGAAGCGCTGCCGCGAGCAGGCTGGGAACGACGGTGACAGACCAAGATCTCACAAGACCCTCCACAGGTGACCAGACGAACGGTTCAAAATGGTCATACTACAATGCGCCGGCCGGCACGCCGACCTCAGCCCATGTCTGCAGTCCCGCCCGAGCCCGCCGCGACCATCGAAGCGCGCATCAGATGCGCCGTGCTTCGTGAGTCGCTCGACCTCGTCGAGCGCGGCGTCGCCACGCCCCACGCCGTCGACACGGTGGTGCGAACCACCGTGGGTCGGCGCCTGTCGGTCGCCGGGCCCTTCGCGATCTGGGAGCAGATTGGCTGGGACCTGGTACAGGTGATCATCGGCGAGCTCGTGCAGGAAATCTCCAACGCCACGGCGACTCCAGCGTCGCTCGAAGCGACGCTCGCCGGCGCCGCGACGCCTCCCAGCACCGTGGTCCCCACCGAGGATGCCGCCGCGGCTGGGTCGATTCAACGGGTCGGGATCGTCGGGGCCGGGCTGATGGGCCACGGAGTCGCCCTGGAGTTCGCGGCTGCCGGCCGGGAGGTCTGCTTGCACGACATCTCGGCGGATCTGCTGAGCCACGCGATGGGCCGGGCCCGGGTAGGACTCGAGGCACTGGCCGGTACCGGACGGCTGTCGATCGACGACATCGACCCAGCGCTCGGTCGCATTCGCACGACGACCGAGCTTCGCGAGTGCGCCGATTCCGCCGACCTGGTGGTCGAGGCCGCCTCGGAGCATCGGCAGCTCAAGCAGCGCATCTTCGGTGAGCTGGACGCCCACGTGCCAGCCGGCGCCATCCTCGCCTCGAACACGTCGACGTTTCTCCCCAGCGCCTACGCGGCGTCGACATCCCGCCCCGACCGGGTCATCGGCGTCCACTACTTCAACCCGCCGCACCTGCTGCCCGGCGTGGAGCTGATCCGAGGACCCGAGACGTCTAACGAAACCGTCGCCACCGTCATGGCACTCTATCAGACCCTCGGTAAGCAACTGGCCCCGCTCACCGGTGAGATCCAGGGGTTCATCGGCAACCGCCTGCAGGCAGCCGTCCTGCGTGAGGCGATCGCGCTGGTCGAGGAAGGTCTGGGCAGCGCCGCCGAGATCGATGCCGTGGTCACCGCCGAGATCGGCCGTCACTTTCCCGAGGCCGGCCCGCTCGAGCAGGCCAGCGCGGCCGGGGTCGAGGCCACGCGAGCCCTTCTCGACGAGCACCTTCCCCACCTGTCGAACACACGCGACGTTCCCGGACTACTCCGCCAGAAGGTCGAGGCGGGCGATCTCGGCATCAAGGTGGGCCAAGGCTTTTACACCTGGACGCCCGAGTCGGCCGAGGCGTGGCGCCGACGGATGGCGGACGCGTTGCTCGACCTGGCGGCACGGCTGGACGCACCACCGGCTTGACCTCCGCCTTTCCGGCAGGCATCCTCGCAGGGTGACTTCATCAGGATCCTCGCTTCTCTCGGCTGGCCGCACCGCCTCGCTGGCCGTCGCGCTGGTCGCCGCGGCCACGATCTCCACCGCCCAGGACGGCCCCTGGCAGACCTACGACACTTCGAACGGCGAGTGGCGCAGCTACGCCGGCGACATCGCGGGCACTAAGTACTCGCCCCTGGACCAGATCGACGCCAGCAACTTCAGCGATCTCGAGATTGCCTGGGAGTGGATGACCGTCGACCGGATGGTCAGTCGCACGATGCCTGACGGCAGCGAGTGGTGGGCGCCGCTCGACACCATCGTCGAGTCGCTGGTCGAGGACACGCCCAACCTCTACCGCAGCAGCCAACCGCCCAATCTGTCACGGCTGCAGGCCACGCCGCTCATGGTGGACGGGGTGCTCTACTTCAATACGCCGCTCTCGCAGGGCGTGGCCGTGGACGCCGTGACCGGCGAGACGATCTGGGTATTCAACCCGAAGACGTATGAAGAAGGCACCCCGTCGATGAGCAGCCCCTGGACCCAGCGCGGGGTGGCCTACTGGACTGACGGCGAGGGGGACGAACGCATCTTCTGGGGCACCGGCAACGGCTACATGGTCTGCGTCGAGGCGTTGACCGGGCGGCCCTGCCCCGACTTCGGCCCGGACGGCAGCGGCATGGTCGACGCCATGGTGGGGATTCCCCGGGTGGAACGGGAGGCGCGCGACTATCTAAACGCGATGCTCTACTCCATCAACTCGCCGCCGCTCGTGGTGCGTGACCGGGTGATCCACGGCTCGCAGATCGCCGACCGGCGCATCACCAACGAAGCGCCGCCAGGATGGGTCCGCGCCTGGGATGTCCGCACCGGTGAGCACGCGTGGGACTTCCACACCGTGCCCAACAGCGCCGACGAGTTCGGCGCCGACACCTGGGGCAACGACTCGTGGCGCTACTCGGGCAACGCCAACGTCTGGGCAATGCTGGCGGGCGACAACGAGTTGGGCTACGTCTATCTGCCGACCGGCACGACCACCAATGACTACTACGGCGTGGCGCGACCGGGCGACAACCTGTTCTCGGAGTCGATCATCGCGGTGGATGTCGAGACCGGGCAGCGAATGTGGCACTTCCAGGCGGTGCACCACGGCCTGTGGGACTACGACTTCCCCACCCATCCCAACCTGGTGGACCTGGTGGTCGACGGACGGCCGATCCAGGCGCTCACCCAGATCAGCAAGCAGGCGTTCGTCTATGCGTTCGATCGTGTCACGGGCGATCCGATCTGGCCGATCGAAGAGCGCCCGGTGCCGCAGGAAACGAACATGCCGGGCGAGGTGCCCTCACCCACCCAGCCGTTCCCGACCAGGCCGGCGCCGTTCGACTATCAGGGTGTGACCATCGACGACCTGGTCGACTTCACCCCCGAGATCCGGCAGATGGCGGTGGAGGTTGTGCGGAACTACCAGATCGGTCCGCTGTTCACGCCGCCCGGCCGCCCGATTGAAGGCGGGACCCAGGGCACGCTGATGCGCCCCCCCGACTTCGGGGCGGCCGGCTGGGCCGGCGGGGCGGTCGATCCCGAGACGGGCATGCTCTACGTGCCGTCACGAAACATAGCGGTGGCCATCCCGCTCTACGCGCCTGATCCGGCGCTGGGCGCCACGATGGCCTACACCCACGGCGCGCCCGAAGAGCAACGGCTGCAGCAGAGCACCAACTACGAAGCGCGGATGCCCCAGGGACTCCCTCTGCTGAAGCCGCCATACTCGCGGATGACGGCCATCGACATGAACACCGGCGACCACGAGTGGATGGTACCACTGGGCAACGGCGACCGGATCCGGAACCACCCGCGGCTCCGCCACCTGAACCTTCCGCCAGTAGGCGACGGGACGATCTCGGGCGTGCTGTTGACCAAGACGTTGCTGATCAGCACGGTACCGACCGCCGGCAGCGACCGGGGTCCGGCATTGGTGGCGTGGGACAAGGAGACGGGTGAGATTCGGGGCGCCGTCGATCTCCCGGCCGGCACCATCGGCACACCGATGACCTACATGGTGGATGGCCGCCAGTACATCGGCGTCACGGTGGGTGGCGGCCCGAGACTGATCGCGTTCGCGCTGCCGGAGTAGTCGGTCAGGGTCCTAGGCTACCGGCCGCCCGACGCGCTCAGGTGCAGGCGCCCACGGCGGAGTTCCTTGTCGATCACCGTTTTGCCGACCGGCGCCAGCGCCATCCCGGCCAGCTTGAGGTGCTGCCAGGCGAACGGGATGCCGATGACGGTCAACATCAGGAGCAGGGCGAAGAACAGGTGCGCCAGCGCCAGCCACCAGCCCGCCAGCAGGAACCAGACGACGTTCCCGACAAAGCCGAGCGCACCGGTGCCAAGGTCCCCCTCGCCGGTCAGTTCCTCGCGGTCGACGATTTCCCGGCCGAACGGCCAGAGATGAAAGACCGCCAGGTTGAAGGCGGACCGGGCCCACGGCAGCCCCACAATCGAGATGGCAAACAGGAAGGCGGCCACCAGCCAGCCGATGGCCATCTCCAGTCCCACGAAGACGATCCACAGGACGTTCAGGATGAAGTTCATGCGTGTGTCTATAAAGACGAGATCCGGCGCCCCGGAGTTCACAGCGTCCTGCTAGAATCGGAGGACTCATGCATCTCAAAAGACTCGTGCGGACCACGGTGTGGCTCGGACTTCTCGTGATCACGCTGGCAAGCGTGCCGGCGACATCAGAGGCTCAGGTGACGATGGTGCCGCCGCCCAACGGCGGCGAAGACCACTGGCCTCGTTGGCGCGGCCCGTCCGGTCAGGGCGTGGTCGAAGGCAGCGGCTATGTCGACACCTGGTCGGACACCGACAACGTCAAATGGCGCACGTCGGTGCCAGGCTCAGGCCACTCGTCGCCCATCGTCTGGGGCGACCAGATCTTCCTGACCACGTCGCAAAGCGGCGGGCGCCGGCTGACCATCATGAGCTACAGCCGCACCGACGGTTCGCTGTTATGGGAAACCGACGCCCCGGCGGGACGGGTCGAGTCGCACCACGGCAAGAACACCCCGGCATCTGCGACGCCGACCACCGACGGCGAACGGGTCTACGTGTCGTTCGGCAGCCGCGGCATGCTGGCGCTCGACTTCGACGGCACCATCCTGTGGCACCGCGACCTGGGCGAGATCCAGAACTACCACGGCCCAGCCGGGTCGCCGCTGCTCTACAACGACACCGTCATCATCTATCAGGACCAAGGCGCCTCGTTCGGCGCGGGCGGCATCAATCGCGAGTCGGCGGGCGCCTATGTGATCGCGCTCGACGCCGCCACCGGCGAGACGGCCTGGCGCACGGCCCGGTCGGCCAGCGTCGGCTGGGGCACACCCATCGCGATCTCACTCGGCGACCATGACGAGCTGATTGTCAGCAGCAGCCGTGACGTCCGGTCCTACAACCCGAGCACGGGCGAAGAGCTGTGGAACTGCGACGGCAACCTGTTCGAGGTCATCCCCACTCCGGTGGTGGGCCACGGACTGGTCTTCTGCACCTCGGGACGCGCCGGCCCAACCCTGGCCATCCGACCGGGCGGGCAGGGCGACATCACCGCCACGCATGTCGAATGGCAGACCACCCGGGGCTCACCGTTCGTGCCCTCACCGGTGCTCTATGGCGACTACCTCTACACGCTGAACGACATGTCGAGCATCATCACCAACCTGAACGCGCGGACTGGCGAGACGGTCTGGCAGGAACGGCTCGGTCGGCCGCAGCGTGAGGCGATCTCGGCATCACCCCTGGTGGTGGAAGACAAGCTGTTCGTCACCAACGACGACGGCATCACCTACGTGCTGAAGACCGGACCGGAGTTCGAGATTCTGCACACCAACGACATCGGCGCCCGCACGCTCGCGACACCAGCTCTGGTGGACGGGGTGTGGTACATGCGCACCGTCGACGA
>CAJWMX010000177.1 GCA_913043805.1 uncultured Acidobacteriota bacterium
CGGGGCAAGGGACCATCGCGGACGAGATTCGGCGCCAGTGTCACGGACGGCTCGACGCGGTGTTCGTTCCGGTCGGGGGCGGAGGGCTGATCGCGGGGATTGCCGCATACGTGAAGGCGCTGATGCCGGAAGTGCGCGTGATCGGCGTGGAGTCGGTGGACGCCGACGCCCTGTATCAATCCCTGGCCGAGGGCCGCCGCGTGGAACTCGAGCAGGTGGGGATCTTCGCCGACGGGACCGCGGTGCGGCAGGTCGGCGACGCCGTGTTCGAGGTGGCCCGCGAGCGGGTCGATGCGGTGGTGCGGGTGACCAACGATGAGATCTGCGCCGCCATCAAGGACATCTTCGACGATACGCGAGCCGTGATGGAGCCGGCTGGCGCCCTGTCGGTGGCCGGTCTGAAACGCTGGGCGGCGCGGTCGGAGAGACCGGTCGAGCGTCTCGTGGCGGTACTGAGCGGCGCCAACATGAATTTCGACCGGCTCCGTTTCGTGGCCGAGCGGGCCGAGTTGGGCGAGGCGCGCGAGGCGGTCTTCGGGGTCACCATTCCGGAGCGTCCCGGAGCGTTCCGCGCGTTTTGCGCCGCTATCGGTCCCCGGGTCATCACCGAGTTCAACTATCGGCTCAGCAGCCGGCAGGAGGCGCACATCTTCGTCGGGATCGGCACCGCCTCGCGAGAGGACGCCGAGCAGGTGCGAAGTCAGCTCGTCGACGCGGGCTACGCCACCATTGACCTCTCCGATGACGAGATGGCCAAGCTCCACGTCCGCCACATGGTCGGGGGACGCGCTTCGGAGGCGCGTCAGGAGCGGGCGTGCCGGTTCGAGTTCCCTGAGCGACCCGGCGCGCTCATGGACTTCCTCGAGGCGCTCAGTGGGCGCTGGAACATCAGCCTGTTCCACTATCGAAACCATGGCGCGGACTTCGGCCGTGTGCTGGCGGCGTTCGAGGTGCCTGGAGGGGACGAGGACGCGTTCCATGCGTTCCTCGAGAACGTCGGTTACCGCTTTGAGTTGCAACGCGGGAACACGGCCTACGACATGTTCCTGGGCTAGCTGGTCATGCCGGCCGCGTGCTGGTCGATCGTCTTCCGCACCGCGTCGTAGTCGTTGGGAAGCTCGACCGGGGTGTTGGCGTGCTCGGGGGCCACGCCGGGCAGCCGATCTTCGTGGTAGCCCAGCTTGAAGTCGGTGAACTTCAGCCCGCTGGCGGTCGATACCACGACCACGCGTGACGAGGTGTCGATCAGCCCCCGCTCTCGCAGCTTGATGAGCGCGGCCAGCGCGACCCCGGTGTGCGGACAGTTGTACATACCGGTGCGATCGGCTCGCGCCGACGCCTCGGCAAGCTCGGCCTCGGTGGCCTGCTCGACGATCCCACGGTGACGTTTGAGTGTGCGGATCGCCTTCTGTACCGACACCGGGTTTCCGATCTGGATGGCGGACGCCTGGGTCGGTTGCGCCGCCACGGCCTCGAACTCCCAGCCGCGCGTGTAGGCGAGATACAGCGGATTGGCCGCCGCTGCCTGCGCGACGACGATCTGCGGCTGCTTGTCGATGATCCCCAGGTTGGCCATCAGCTGGAATCCCGCGCCGAGCGCGCTGACGTTGCCGAGATTTCCGCCCGGGATGATCACCACGTCCGGAATCTGCCAGTCTAGCTGCTGGACGATCTCGATGGCTACCGTCTTCTGTCCCTCGAGCCTGAGGCTGTTCATCGAGTTGGCCAGGTAGATCCCCTCGTCCTGGCTCAGCCGCTGCACGATGGCCATGCACCCATCGAAGTCGGTATCGAGCGCAAGGACCAGCGCCCCGTTGGCGATCGGCTGGAGCAGCTGGGCGGTCGACACCTTCCCGCGAGGGAGGAGCACGATCGCGGGGATGTCGCCGGCCGCGGCGTAGGCCGCCAGCGACGCCGACGTATCACCGGTGGAGGCGCAGGCCACGGCGCGGATGTTTCCGCCGTCCTGGATGACCTGCCGGACGACCGACACCAGGACCGTCATGCCGAGGTCCTTGAACGAGCCGGTGTGTGAATTCCCGCAGAGCTTGACCCACAGGTCCTGCATCCCCAGCTCGCGACCGAATCGCTCCGCCCAGAACAGGTTTGTGCCGCCCTCGTCCATCGACACCACCGCATCGTCACGGACGTCCGGACAGACCCATTCCTTCTTGCCCCAGACCGACGAGCCGTAGGGCCAGGTGGTGCGCTTGTAGCGTTCATCGAACAGCCTCATCCAGGCGATGGCGGAGCGGTCCCTCAGCGCGTCGAGGTCATGAGACACCTCGAGGAGATCGCCGCAGGTCGGGCAGCGATAGATCGGGGTCCAGAGGGAATGCTCGCCGGGGCACCCGGCAATACAACGGAACACCGCACGGTAGGCCATCCCTCTGTTATACCGCAGCCGTCTAGCGGCAGGCCCGGTCAGGCGATACTAGAGGCATGAGGACACGAGGGGCGTGGTTCTGGATGATCGGGGAGCGTGGCTGGGTGTCGCGACAGTTCGCCGACGTTCCCTTCGACCGGGAGGCCAAGCCGTATGACCTGATCTTCATGGACGCCAGATGCCGCACATGGATGGGTTCGACACGACCGGCTGCATTCGTCGTCTGGAGGCCGGCCAGGCGTCGGTCCCGATCGTGGCGATGACGGCCAACGCGATGCCGGGTGACCGTGAGCGCTGCCTGGATGCCGGGATGAGCGACTATCTGGCCAAGCCGGTCACGATGGCGCGGCTACGACCGGTGCTTGAACGCTGGGGCACCGACTCGGCGGAGAGGGCTGAGGACGCCGCGTAGCCGCGGTTCGGGTGAGGGAATGGTGGACCGCATGGGATTCGAACCCACGACCTCCGCGTTGCGAACGCGGCGCTCTCCCAACTGAGCTAGCGGCCCCCAGGGGCATGGCGTGCACAGCCGACGGGTCGGCCGCGACACGCAAACTTCGATTGTACACGCCGCTGGTCGAGGCCCGCAATCGTGGCGCGCCCGGTCAGGCTGGCGGATCCAGGACGTCGAGATACTTCAGCGCGCCACCGGTGTTCAACAGCACCACGCCGTCGTCATCGCCGATGGTGCCGGCGTCACGCAAGTGTCGAAGGGCCGCGACGGTGGCTCCCCCCTCGGGAGCCGCCCCGATCCCCTCGCGCCGGCCGAGGGCCCGCATCCCGTCCACCATCTCCGCGTCCGTGACCGAGAGGGCGCCCCCCCCGCTCTCCCGGAGCGCTCTGAGGACCAGCATGTCGCCGACCGCGGCAGGTACTCGCAGGCCGTCGGCGACGGTGGTGGCGTCTTCCCACGGGACGGCAGTATCTTCGCCCGTGTCGAACGCCCGGACCAACGGCGCGCAGCCGGCCGCCTGCACCGAGACCAGCCGGGGGCGCGGGCCGGTGATCCAGCCCAGCTGCTCGAGTTCGTCACACGCCTTCCAGATCCCGACGATGCCGGTGCCGCCGCCGGTGGGGTAGATGATCCACTCGGGCCAGCTCCAGCCGAACTGCTCGGCGATCTCGTAGCCCATAGTCTTCTTGCCCTCGGCCCTGAACGGTTCCTTGAGCGTGGAGACGTCGTACCAGCCCAGCGGGGCGCCCTGCTCGGCGGCGATACGTCCCGCGTCGGTGATGAGGCCGTCCACCAGCGTCACCTCCGCGCCGTGGAGCTGGCACTCTCGGATGAACGGCGCCTTAACGTCACGCGGCATGAAGACCTTGCTCGTGAGGCCGGCCGCCGCGGTGTAGGCGGCCAGCGCGCAGGCGGCATTGCCGGCCGAGGGCGCCGACAGCGTGGTGGCGCCGAGGTCCCTGGCGCGAGTGACCGCCGCCGACATGCCGCGCGCCTTGAACGAGTTGGTGGGGTTGAGCGCTTCGTCTTTGACGAAGAGCCGCTTCAGCCCGAGATCGGCGCCGAGGCAGTCGGCGTGGAACAGGGGAGTCCAGCCCTCACCGAGCGTCACGGGGCCTACGCCCTCCGCGATCGGCAATGCCGGGGCATACCGCCACATCGAGCGCATACCACCGGTGAGGGCGGTCTTGGACCAGTGACGGCCGATGTAGTCCCAGTCGTAGCGGGCCAGGAGCGGACGCCCACACCTACACAGATGGTGGATGTCGTTCGCGTCGAATGGCCCGGCGCCGCATGGGACCGAACACTCGAGCTGAAAGTGGAGACTCACGCGAATAGCGCCAAGGGCGGGTGGCGGCGACGGTCAAGTGGCCAAAGCCCAAAGCCTTAGTGATCCAGGAGCTCCGAATCCTTGGCCTTCTGCAACTCGTCGATCTGCGCGATGTGCTCGTCGGTGATCTGTTGCACGCCATCGAGGGCGCGCCGCTCGTCGTCCTCGGACAGCTCGTGGTTCTTGAGCAGCTTCTTGAGCGCGTCGTTCACGGTGCGTCGTACGCCGCGGACGCCGTTGCGACCGTCCTCGGCCAGGTTGTGGACGATGCGCGAGAGCTCCTTGCGGCGCTCGTCGGTCAGCGGCGGCACCGGGATCCGCACGACTTTGCCATCGTTGGCCGGGTTCAGTCCCAGGTTCGCGCTCTGGATAGCGCGTTCGATGGCTGCGATCTGGGTCGGGTCGAACGGATTGGCCACAATCAGCGTTGGTTCCGGGACCGACAACGTCGCCACCTGGTTCAGGGGCATCTGCGTGCCGTAGGCGTCGACCCGAACCGAGTCGAGGATCCCGACCGAGGCGCGCCCGGTTCGCACGCCAGTCAGCTCGTGCCGAACGTGTTCGACCTGGCCTCTCATCCCGTTGCGCGCCGCGGCGATCGCGCTGGCGCCGTCGCTGATGTCCATGCTGTGCCTTTCTGATGCGTTTCGCGGAACGCTACGCGGTGACGACGGAGCCGACCGGCTCTCCCATGACCGCGCGCCGCACGTTGCCCACCCTCGTGAGGTCGAAGACTACGATCGGCAGCTCGTTGTCCATGCACAGGGAGATGGCGGTGGCGTCCATCACATGGAGTCGCCGTTCCAGTACCTCGAGATGTGAGAGCGAGGGCAGACGCGTGGCGGTCGGGTCGGTCATCGGGTCAGCGGTGTAGATCCCGTCGACCTTGGTCGCCTTCATGATCACGTCCGCGCGGATCTCCATGGCCCGCAACGCCGCGGCGGTGTCTGTCGTGAAGTAGGGGTTGCCGGTGCCGGCGGCGAACAGGACCAGACGTCCTTTCTCCAAGTGACGAATGGCGCGGCGCCGGATGAACGGTTCGGCCACCGTTCGCATCTCGATGGCGGTCAGGACACGGGTGTCCGCACCGTGTCGCTCGAGCGCGTCACTGAGGGCCAGCGCGTTCATGACGGTCGCCAACATCCCCATGTTGTCGGCCGTGGTCCGGTCCATGCCCCTGGCGCTGCCGGCCAGACCACGGAAGATGTTCCCGCCTCCGATCACCACGGCCAGTTCGACCCCGAGCTGGCGCACTTCGACCACCTCGGATGCGATCTGATCCGCGACGGCGGGATCGATGCCGAACGAGCGCTCGCCCATGAGCGCTTCGCCAGACAGTTTCAGGAGAACGCGACGGTAGGCCGGGGCAGCCATCGAGTGCAGGGATTATACCCGGTGGTCGACCCGGGACCCGGTTAGCCGTCCGATTCGCCGATCTTGAAGCGAGCGAATCTGGCGATGGTGATGTTCTCGCCCATCTTGGCGATGGCGGCGGTCACCAGATCCTGCACGGAGCTCTTCGGATCTCGAATCGACGGCTGGTCGAGCAGCACGACCTGCTGGTAGTAGCTGTTCATTTTGCCTTCGACGATCTTGTCGATGACGTCGGCCGGCTTGTTCGATTCCTCGAACTGGGCGCGGAAGATACCCTTCTCACGCTCGACGTCCGCTTCGGGCACCTCGTCTCTGGTGACCACCTGGGGATTGGCGGCCGCGATGTGCATCGCGATCTCGCGGACGAGTTGCTGGAACTCGTCGGTTCGCGCGACGAAGTCCCACTCGCAGCCGACCTCGACGAGCACCCCGACCTTGCCGCCCACGTGGATGTAGCTACCGACGATGCCCTCGCTCGTGCTACGGCCAGAGCGCTTCTCGGCCTTGGCGATCCCACGCTTGCGCAGGATGGTGACGGCCTGCTCAATGTCGCCGTTGGCTTCGGCCAGCGCCGATTTGCAATCCATGAACCCAGCTCCGGTCTTGTCACGAAGCTGTTTGACCTCGGTGGCGGAAATAGCCATGTCTAGGAGTCCTCAGCGCGCCCGAGGCGCGGTTAGTGCGGTGGGTGAGAGGTGCGGCGTACAGCGGACGCGCCGGCAAAGAGCGGCCGGCGCCTCGGCGGGTGTTCGGACGGGTCAGGCCGGCGAGGCGGCCGGTTCCGGAGTCTCGGGTGTGTCGGCGGGCGCAGCCA
>CAJWMX010000178.1 GCA_913043805.1 uncultured Acidobacteriota bacterium
CTGTTTCCGCATCGCGTTCCTCCTCCTTCCCACCGGGTACCCACGGCGATCCCACCGGGCGGTCTAGGGAAATCACGTGCATCCACATCGCGCCGGAGCTCGGTCCGGCACCTTGACGTCAGGGAATCGGGGCATCGCCCCGAGGCGGAGGGTCTACAGCGGGATGACGACTGTCAGCGGAGAGATGTGCTGCCGAGGACAGACATCTGGTGCGCCCGAACGCTGGGCACCCGAGCCCCTCCCCCCGGCCGGGTGGGATCCGACCACCGTGTGGAGTGCGGGAGACGACGCGGCGGACGCCGCGCGAGCCGCCTGCCAGACCGCCACCGACGCTGATGGCGGATCGGCGCTGGTGCTCGATGGCGCGTCCGTCCCCGGCTGCGGGACGCCGTCCGCAACGTCGAGCATGGCCGCTCCGGTGACAACGACACCGGTCCCGGCGGGCCAGAGGAGACCGACCAGTAGCAGGCTGAACAGCACGAACCGCATCCCTCGATGATAGATCAGAGCCAGTATGGAATAATCGTCGGTTCTGCCGGTCCCCCGGCACAACCCAGAGAAGGAACGAAGCACCATGACCTACGTCAGTCCCAGACACCGCCCCTCGTCGCTGCTGGCCGCAACCGTCCTGGCAACCAGCATCGGTTGCGCGGACCCGGCCGTCACCCAACCGGTCGAAGCGGAACAGGCACCCGAGATGCGGCCGCTGAGCCGTGAGGTCTACGAGGACAAGGTCGCGGGCGGCTGGATCGGCCAGGCCGTCGGGGTGCTCTTCGGCGCGCCCACCGAGTTCCTGTGGCCCGGTGAGATCATTCCGCACGACTTCGACGGCTACTATCGCCTGAAGCCCGAGCTCTACTACGAAGAGGCCCGCCCCTACATCGAAGCCCAGCAGTATCAGGAAATGCTGGAGATCATGCGGCGATACAAGAACGACCGCGAGAACTGGGAGCCCTACACGCCGCAGCAGATGCCCTCCCAGGACGACCTGTATATCGAGTTCCTGTTCCTCCATTCGTTCCAGGAACATGGCCTCGATGTCACCGACCGACAGATGGCCGAAGCCTGGGTGAGCTATCTGGACCCGAACATGATCTGGGGCGCCAACAAGAACGCCTTCGAGAACTTTGAGGCCGACGTGTGGCCGCCGCGGTCAGGGAATCCTGATCACAGCTCGCTGGGCAACGCCATCGACTTCCAGATCGAATCCGACATCTTCGGTCTCATCTCCCCAGGACTCCCACAGGCCAGCAATCGCCTTGCCGACCGCGCCGGCCACCTGATGAACTACGGAGACGGGGTCTATGCCGGGATGGCGATCGCCGCCATGTACGGAGAGGCGTTCTTCGAGAGCGACGTCCGACGGTTGATCGACCACAGCCTGTCGGTCATCCCGCCCGAGAGCGGCTATGCCGAGATGATCCACGACGTCATCGCGGCGCATGATGCGAACCCCAACGACTGGGAGGCGGCCTGGAAGGTCATCTTCGACAAGTGGGGACAGTTTCTTGGTCTCGATGTGCGCACCAATGGCGCCTGCGTCTATCTCGGGCTCCTCTATGGTGAGGGCGACTTCTGGAAGACGATGAACATCTCGATGCGGTGCGGCCTCGACAGCGACTGCAACCCGTCGACCTCAGCCGGCATCATCGGCACGATCCTGGGCATGTCGAACATCCCCGCCCCCTGGAACGAACTGCGTGACCTCCCGATCAGCAATACGTCAGCGACCCGCAACCGGCTCACCGTCGATGAGATCTACCCCGAGGTGATCCAGTGGGACGAGATCATCGCGGCCACCGTGGAGGTGGGCCACGAGAACATCCTGGCCAACGGCGGAGAAGTCACCGCGAACCAGATCGCGATCCCCCGCCAGGAACCGGTCATTCCGGCGCTGGAGCAGGTCGCAGGTGAGGAGCCTCGATAAGTGCGAACTCGATGGACCAGGTCCCGACTTGTCTCACTCCCGACCCTCGTCACGTACGGGCTGCTCGGCATGGCCTGCGCCGGCTCGCCGGCGCCGACTGATGACGCCGGCGCTCCCGCCGCGGCGAACGAGCGCCCGGTCGTGGCGCTGGTCATGAAGTCGCTGGCCAACGAATTCTTCCTGACGATGGAAGACGGCGCGCGAGCCCACCAGCAGGCCAACCCGAACCGCTATGAGCTGGTCGCCGAGGGCATCAAGGACGAGTTGGATGTCGCGCGACAGATCGACCTCGTCGAGCAAATGATTGCTCGCGGCGCGGACGTGCTCGTGCTGGCGCCGGCCGACTCGCAGGCCCTGGTCTCGGCCGCCGCCGGCGCCGTCGAGGCCGGCCTGACGGTGGTCAATATCGACAATCGGCTCGACGCGGATGCCCTGGCTGAGCGTGGTCTCGAGATTCCTTTCGTCGGCCCGGACAATCGCGGCGGAGCGAGGCAAGCCGGTGAAGTCCTTGCCGCCACGCTGAACGCCGGCGACGAAGTGGCCATCATCGAGGGTGCCCCCGGCGCCTACAACGCAATCCAGCGACGCCTCGGATTCGAGGACGCGATGCAGGCGGCCGGGATGTCCGTCGTGGCCTCGCAGTCTGGCTACTGGGAGATGGACCGCGCCAACGGGGTCGCCGCGGCGCTGCTCCTGGCCCATCCGGACCTGACGGCGCTGCTGTGCGCCAACGACAGCATGGCGCTGGGTGCGGCCGCCGCCGTGCGGGCCGCGGGGCGCGAGGACGACGTCGCCATCGTCGGATTCGACAACATCTCCGCCGTACAGGAGTTGGTCCGGGACGGGACGGTGCTGGCCACCGTCGACCAGCATGCGGACCAGATCGCCGTCAACGGCATCGAACACGCGCTGGTGATCCTGGACAGTGGCGAAACGCCTGCCGATCTCCAGACCGACGTCACGTTGATCACCGCCGACACGATCCCATGACCGACCCCGGGGCGGTGTTCGTCGCCACAGGGCTCGAGAAGCGCTATGACGTCCCGGTGCTCACGGGCGTCGATCTCGATCTCAGGCCGGGCGAATGCCATGCCCTCGTGGGTGAGAACGGCGCCGGCAAGACCACGCTCGTCAAGATCCTCTCGGGACTGACCCCGGCCTCGGCGGGCGGCATGATGCTAGATGGCGCGGCGTATCGCCCCAGAGACCGTGCCGAGGCGACGTCTCGCGGTGTTCGCACCGTGCTTCAGGAACTGGTCGCGGTCGAAACATTGACCGTCGCTGAGAGCCTGTTCCTCGAGCGGTGGCCCCATCGCTGGGGCTGGATCGATCGGGACGCGCTCGCCCGTGAGAGTCGCCCTCTCCTGGACCGGGTTGGCCTGCAGCACCTCGACCCGGGGCAGCCGATGGCGAGCCTGGGCATCGGCCAGCGCCAGCTTGTGGAGATTGCGGCGGCGGTCCATCGACCGTGCCGACTCCTGTTGCTGGATGAGCCCACCGCTGCGCTGACCGACGCCGAAGCCCAGCGTCTCTTCGAGGTGCTGGCCGACCTGCAGGCCCGCGGCACCGCCCTGCTCTACATCTCGCACCGGCTCGAAGAGATCCGCCGCCTGGCCGATCGGGTCACCGTGCTGCGCGATGGACGGGTCGTGGCCTCGGAGCCGATCGCGGCCGTGTCGACCGATGCACTGATCCAGTTGATGGTCGGTCGGACCGTCTCGGAGGCGATTACCCGCACCACGCCAGCCACGGACCGGCCCGCGCTCCAGGTCCGTGGTCTCGACGCCGGACCCGCCGTCCAGGACATCAGCTTCGACGTCCACTGGGGCGAGGTCCTGGGATTCGCGGGACTGGTCGGGGCCGGTCGGAGCGAAACGATGCGAGCCGTCTATGGCGCCGACGACGCACATCGCGGAGAGGTACGGATCGATGGGGGCGAGGGTGGCCAGCGATTCGCCTCTCCGGGTCAGGCCGTGGAGCAGGGTATCGCCATGCTGGGCGAGGACCGGTACCGACAGGGCCTGCTCGGTACGCTGCCGGTCCGCGTCAACGTCGCCCTGGCCTGCCTGGGCCGTCTCGCCCGTCGGCTGGGCTGGATGGATCGCACGGCCGAGCAGACCGCGGTCGACGCACTGATCCGCCGACTCCGGGTCAAGTGCACGTCGGCCGAGCAGCCGGTCGACCACCTCAGCGGTGGAAACCAGCAGAAGAGCCTGATCGCTCGCTGGCTGCTCCGTGAGCCGCGGATCCTGATCTTCGACGAACCGACCCGCGGCATCGATGCCGGCGCGCGCGCCGAGGTCCATCAGCTGGTGGCTGGACTGGCCGACGGCGGAAGCGCCGTGCTGCTAGTGTCCTCTGATCTGCGGGAGCTGACGACGCTGTCGGACCGGATTGCGGTCCTCTCGAAAGGCCGCCTCGTGGCCACCTTCGAGGGCCCCGACTTCGATCCCGAGGCGATCATGACCGCCGCCTTCAGCGGCCACGTCGCCCCACACTTAACGCCGCCGGACCACGCTGACCATGCGTGAAGGACTGAGCCTTGTCGGCGTCCTCGTCGCGCTGAGTCTCGGCTTCGGCCTGCTGAGCGAGACGTTTCTGACCAGCGCCTCGCTGGCCACGATCGCCAACCAGTTGCCCACCGCCCTCACCCTCGCCGTGGCTATGACGCTGGTCCTGGTCGCGGGCGAGATCGACCTCTCGGTCGGATCGGTGCTGGCCGTCAGCCAGGGCGTGCTCGGAGTCGCCATGACCCAGCTCGGCTGGAGCTGGCCGGCGGCGATCGCGGCAGGCTTGACCACCGGCCTACTCGCGGGGCTGGTCAACGGCGCCATCGTCGTCCGCTGGGCCCTTCCGTCCTTCATCGTGACCCTGGGCATGATGGAGGCGGCGCGGGGGGGCGCCTATCTCGTGACCGGGTCGCGGACGCAATACATCGGCGCCGACATCGAGTGGCTGGCCGACATCTCCTGGCTCGGGCTCTCGGCTCCATTCCTTGCCGCGGTCGCGCTGGTCATCCTGGCCGAGGTGCTGCTGACCCGGACCGTGCTCGGACGCCAGGCGATCGCCATCGGCACCAACGAAGAGGCGGTGCGCCTGGCCGGTATCGACACGCGGCGGGTCAAACTGACCATCTTCGCGCTGGCCGGTCTGCTGGCCGCCGTCGCGGGTGTGATGCAGGTCGCCCGGCTGGCCTCGGCCGACCCCAACGCCGGGACCGGGTTCGAGTTGAGCGCCATCGCGGCGGCGGTCATCGGGGGCACCCGGTTGATGGGTGGCAGGGGCTCGGCCGTGAACAGTTCGCTCGGGGTGGTGATCATGGGCGTGCTGGCCACGGGACTGACCCAGATCGGCGTCCAGGACCCGACCAAACGGCTCGTCACCGGCGGCGTGATCGTCCTGGCGGTGATCGCCGACGTGTATCGTCAACGCTGGGCGGGCGCCAGACAGCACGCGGCCTAGCAGCCCGTGGTGAGGAGCAATGCCATGAACAAGGCGGTCAAGATCGCCGTCGTGATCGTGGGAATCTATGTCGTCCTCGTGATCGCCTTCGAGTCGATGCTCGGCTATGTCCAGCCGGGTGGTGATGCCGCGCTGGTGATCACCACCTTCGACGCCGATGGCACCGCGTATGACCGTGTGGTGTCGCCCTACGAGACCGACGGTCAGCTCTATGTCTCCGCCAATCACTGGCCACGGACCTGGTATCGCCGCGTCCTGGCAAACCCGGACGTCCGGGCGACGGTCGACGGCTCGACCGGAGACTATCGGGCAGTCCCGGTCAACGGCGCCAAACACGACCGTGTCGACGCGGCGCACCCGCACACGCTCATGTTCAAGATCATGACGGGGTTCCCACCCAGACGGGTGGTCCGGCTCGACCCTAGGTAGGCCGTCGGCTACTGGTCGACGATGTCGACGACGACGGGACCGGTCGGGCGGGCCCGACAGGCAAGTCGATGGTGATCGGGGTCGACGGCGCAGATATCTTCGAGCGTGTCCCGCTCTTCGTCGGTCATCGGGTCGAGATGCTCGGCCCCGGAGAGGATCCGGACCGGGTCACTGCCGCAGATCCCCTTGTGGCAGTCGGCCTTGAGGACAACACCTGCCTCTTCGGCCACATCACAGATGGTCTGGCCGGGACGGAACGGACAGCTCTGCCCGCGGTTCTGGAACAGGATGACCTGCCCCTCGGGGGCGGCCGCCACCGAAGCAGGACGTTGGACAGGGGTATCGACCGCCACGACCTCAGAGCGGACCATCGCCTCGATCAGCCCGAACCGCAGCACCTGATGACCGGCGCGGATGATGTCGCCCTCGGCGAGCCGCGCCGCCCCGTCGACCTTGAGAAAGGTCCCGTTCGCGCTGTTGA
>CAJWMX010000179.1 GCA_913043805.1 uncultured Acidobacteriota bacterium
GAACCGGACCCGGTCGCCAGCTTCGAGCCGGATCGTCGGGTTGGGACCGGTCTCGCCGTCGAGATAGAACGCCATGTCACGAGTGACGAACGTGATCTCCCGCACGGCGGGTGTACTGGTGGCCGCCAGGGGCAGAAGGAGGAAGAGCCCCACGAACACCAGGGCCATGGCGGCCAGGGCCGCGACGGCGCCCTGTGAGCCGTTCCAACCATCCGCTCGAGCTGACCGATTCTCTCGCCAGCCGTCTCGACGCATCATCGTCTGTCCTCGGTCTCCAGGATCACCATCGACAAGTCGTTCCTCATCCGACGATGAGCCCGGTCACATACATCACGGCCACCCCGGCGAGCAGCCCAGTGGCGACCGGCGTGGTAGCCAGATGCCGGCCCAACGGCTGCTCACCCGCCGTTTGCCGGATCAACTGCCCGATCACCTGGGCGATGGCGCCCGCCCCGAGGGCGAGGCAGACCACCGACCAGATCGGCGAATAGACTAGACCGCCGATCCAGGCGCCCAGGATGGTAGGAGCGCCACCCAGCATGCCCAACCGGACGAGCTGTCCGAGGCGGACGCGAGTCCGGGCCAGCGGCGCCACGATGGCAAGCCCCTCGGTGGTGTTGTGCAGGGTGAACCCGACGATGAGCACCGTGCCCAGCGCCGCTTCTCCCAGGGCGAACGCGGCACCGATCGCCAGCCCTTCACCGAAGTTGTGCAGCCCGATGCCGGTGGCGATCAACACGGCCAGCACCCACCCGCGTCGCCCGGCCTCTGGAACTCCCTGTCGGGTCCGCAGCCACATTCCCACCATCTCCAGGCCGAGGAAGGCGGCGCCGGCCACGGTGAGGAACAACGCCACGGCCTGAAACGACCCGGGGGCCAGGGCGGCCGCTTCGAGCCCGTCGTGGCCGGCCTCGATCAGGAGGAACAGCAACAGACCGATGGTCAGGGCGAGGATGAAGTCGAGTCCCCGCTTCTCCATCCGTCCCACCATCGGCAGCCAGAGCAGCCCGATGGCCACCGGAATCACCCCGACGTAGATCCCGATCAGGGCGAACACCGCGAAGAACCGGGCATCGGGACGCGGAGTCTCCACGGCCACCGCGACTTCGTGATCGAACGTCACGCCGGTGGAGGTCACGATCCGCACCACGTGCGCGTCGCCGCTGACCCACGGATAGGGAATGGTGAGGGTGGTCTGTCCCAGATGCGCGAGCGTCGTCGCCGGCTCGGCCGTGAACGACCAGTAGGCGTCGTCGACCTGCACCTGGGCGATGGTGACCGTATCCGGGCCGTCGTTGAGCACCGTCGCCACGATCCCATCGGGACCAAGCGCCACGCGCTGGAACGCGAGCTCCTCAACCGGTGGAAAGTCCTCGCCTCGCACCGCGTCGGCCGGCCCGTTCCAGTAGATCAGACCGAGCAGCCCGGCCAGCAGCACGAGCGGCAGGATGGCGCGGCCCCATGCGAAGCCGGCTCCACTCGAAGTCGGCGTGTCAGTCACCGCTCGAGCGCTCCTCGGCCCGGAACAGCCCCATCCACCCCAGCTCGGCGAACTCGCTCTGGTGGGCGTGGAACATGAAATCGCCGGGATAGCGGAACGTGGTCTCCAGAATGGCCCGTTCGCCCTGACACAACATGATCGTGTCGGTGGTCTCGGTCGGCGTCAGCGTGGTCCCGGTCCGGGAGACGTCGAAGAACATCGCGTGGAGGTGGAAGCTGTTGATGAGGTCGAACTCGGTGAGGTTGACGACATACATCCGCACCCGCTCGCCCACGCGCACCCTGATCGGATCGTGCATGTAGAAGCTGGCCGCGGTGTTGACCGCATAGACCTCGTTCTCGGCATCGAAGTTGGTGTCGAACGCGTTGAGCACCATCACCATCTCGTCCGCCGGGGGACGTGGCGTCTCATCCGGCGGGTCGACGATGAAGGCGCCGTAGAGGCCCTTGTGAACGTGGCGCTTCAGCGGGTTGGCGTGGCAGTGATACAGGTGGACGCCGAACGGCTCGGCATCGAACTCATACAGGAAGCTGTCGCCCGGCATGACCTGATGAGCCGGCAGTGCCCCGTCCATCTCCGGCGTGTGCCAGCCGTGGAAATGGATGGTGTGCGGGTGAGAGCCCTGATTGACGAAGTTGATCCGGATCCGGTCGCCGGCCGTGGCGCGAATCGTGGGCCCCGGCACCTGACCGTTATAGGTCCAGGCGGGAAAGAACACGCCCGGAGCGATCTCGATCTCGCGATCGACGGCAAACAGCTCGTACTCGCGAAGCAGCGTGCCGTCCGAGCGCGGCGTCTCCCGGTAGAAGCGAGACCGCTCGTCAGCAGGCAGATCGGAGAAGTTCCAGGATCGCAGGAACGCGGTGGGGTCGAACGACTCGGTTGAGACCCGGCCGACCGGTCCCATCGCGTTACCCAGGTGGTCTGGACCCGGTCCTTCGGGTCCCGCCTGACCGCCAGCGACCCCGCGGGAGGCCAAGGCGACGCCCCCGGTGAGGGAACCGAGACCGGCCGCACGTATCCAGGCGCGTCGTGACCACCGCCTTTTTTGGGCCTCTCCCTGGTTCTGCATTTGAGTCGTTGACAGTTTCATTTTGAGAACTCAAAATATAGGGCGAACAGTCTAGACATGTCAAACTTCGGTCGGACCGCGCCGTGATGCTCCCTTCCAGCACCGTCGAGAACTACCTCAAGGCTCTGTATCAGGCGCAGGTCGCGCTCGAGGACGAGAAAGCGCTGGTGCCGATGGGGCAGCTGGCGAACGCGGTGGGAGTGGCGCCGGGGACGGCCACCACCATGGTCAAGGCGCTGGCCGAATCCGGGCTGGTGGAGTACGAGCCGTATCTGGGGGTCAGGCTCTCAACGGCGGGCGCCAAGCTGGCGGCCATGGTCCTGCGGCGGCATCGCCTCATCGAACAGTTTCTGGTCGAGATCATGGGGATGAGCTGGACGGAGGTGCACGAGGACGCCGAGCAGCTCGAACACGTCGTCTCGGACCGCCTGATCGAGCGGATGGACGCGATGTTGGGACACCCCTCGGTCGACCCGCATGGCGATCCGATCCCGACCGCGGACGGAGACATCGCGCCCCACCGCTACCACTCGCTGCTGACCTGTCCGCTTCACACGGAAGTGACGGTCACGCGGGTGGCCGACCAGGACGCGAGCTTCCTGCGGTTCCTGGAGGCGCAACGGCTCAAGCCGGGTCAGTCGCTGGAGGTCGAGGCGCGGGATTCGGCCGCCGACAGCGTGCAGCTGCTGACCGAGGGACAACGGAGTATCACCATCGGCACGAAGGCGGCGTCGAAAGTACTGATAGAAGTCGCCTGACGCGCAGCCGGCGGTTGGGGCGGAACCCATGACCCTCTAGCAGCCCGTGGTGAAAGCCTCGCTGCCTTCGAACGGCGCGGGGTTTCACCACGGACTGCTAGGCTCGGTAGGTGGCCGACGAGGTGGGCGTTTCCCAGACGGTGACGCGGGTCACCGGGAGCCCGACCTTGCGGGCCTGCCCATAGATCAGTTCGGCCAGGCACTCCGCGGTCGGATTCACGTCGACCACGAACACCGGCTCGCCCATCTCCCGCAACATCTCGACCAGCGGATCATCCCGGCGCAGGATCATCTTGTGGTCGAGCTCGCGGTCGACCCATCCGCCGATCAACTCCGAGATCTCACGGAAGTCACGCACCATGCCGCGCCCATCGAGCGCGTCGGCCGACACTTCGATCTCGGCGACGGCATTATGGCCATGAGGGTGTCGGCAATCGCCGTCGTACTCCATCAGGCGATGGCCGTAGCAGAACGAGATCCGTTTCATCACCGCGTGCATGGCGCCCCAGAGACTACTCGGCGTCTCCCCCACCCTCGGCTCGGGCCCGCGCCTGCCGTTCGAGCTCCGCGACGAGCTCGTCACGGCGGTGCACGAGCCCACGCCGCGGCCGACGACCATGCTCGGACCCGACCGCGTACTCACAGAAGATCGGGAACGCGATCGTCGTATCGCAGTAGGCGACCACGGCGTCGGGCAGCATCCCGGGGTTCACCTTGCCCCAGCTGACCGCCTCCGACGGCGTCGCGCCCGAGAGCCCGCCCCAGACGACCTGGTCGGTCGTGATCTGAATGAAGTACTCGTTGCCGCCCTTCGGGATGCCGTAGATCTCCCACAGCGTCGGCTGGCCCTGCAGATAGAAGTTCTTTGGCGAGCCGCCTCCCAGGATCACGCAGCCATTCCTGGTTCCGGAGAGGATGATCGCCGCCACCTCGTTGACGTCCCGGCTGGGGTCGATGACGCATCCGCCACCCTCGCCCAGGAGCGACTGCCAAGCGACGTTCATGCCAATGGAGGAGTCTCCCGGCGATGAGGTGTAGATGGGGACACCTGCCGCCGACGCCGCAGCCACCAGGGAATGCGACTCACAACCTGGATGTCGATCCCGCAGGTCCTCGCCGAGCGCCTGATGGAGGGAGGCGGACGCCACCGGCCCCTCGAGTCCGCTCCGCGCCAGGAAGTCCCGGACATAGGCGTCGGTCTCGAGCAGCACGTCTGCCGGGAAGAGGACGTCATAGATGCGAATCACCCCGTCCTCATGGAGCTCGACGTCATCGAGGAACGGTGACCCGCGGTGCAGGGTGAAGTTCAGCGCGTAGTGGAGGTCGTGATAGAGGTTGGCGCCGGTGCTGATCACGAAGTCGACCAGCCCCCGCTCCATCAGCTCGATGACGCACCCGCCGAGCCCGGCCGGCGTGAGCGCGCCGGCCATGGTCAGCCCGATGGTCACGTCGTTGTCCGGGTCCAGCATCTTGTCGCTATAGACCCGACAGGCCTCGGACAGGCGGCCGGCATTGAAGGCCTGAAATCCATCATCGACCAGGCGCCGGATTTCCGGCTGTCCGGTCGGCCGGTAGTAATTGATGGGCTGTCCCGAGAGGTGACGGCTGGCGCCTGACCGGCCCGACGAAGGGGATGGACGATGGGGCACGGATTCGACGGAGTGTACCACTTTTCGACACTGGCTCTTGACAGGAGGTGAGCCCGGGGGGAAGGTACCGATGATGGGTCGGCCTCCGGGCGGCTCCCCAACCGCAGTGGCCCCGTCAGGAGACACCGTGAACTCGTCTGCGCCTTCAGCCCGTCCGGAAGAATCCGACCTGGCGGCCCGTTTCCGGTGGCTCGTGCAGTCCCCGCTCCGCTCGGGGCTGATTCGCTTCCTCCACTCCCGCTCGAACGAGGCGTTTGGCGTAGAGGCGTTCATGCAGCGCTTCGGCCGACTGCAGCAGGACGTCGAGAACTGTCTTCGGGCACTGGTGGGTTTCGGCGTCGCCCGGCGCGCCCCGGGCAGCCCGGCTCGTTACGAAGCGGCGCGTCCCGGCGATCCGGCGGCCTGCCGACTGCTCGACGCGTTCCTCGGCGAGCAGGGCGCGGTCACCCACGAGGACCGTTCGCCGGCCGTCCAGCGGTTCCGCGAGATGATCGGCAACGACGAGAAGATGCTGATCGTCTTCGAGTGGATCCGGACCGCGGCCAAGTCGGACATCTCGGTCCTGATGCTCGGGCCCACCGGTTCGGGAAAAGAGGTCGTGGCTCGAATGATCCACGATCTCAGCCGTCTGGGATCCGGCCGTTTTCAGGCCGTCAACTGCGCGGCGCTTCCAGACACCCTGGTCGAATCCGAACTGTTCGGCTACGAAAAGGGCGCGTTCACCGGCGCCCATGATCGCAAGC
This sequence comes from uncultured Acidobacteriota bacterium, assembly GCA_913043805.1. GTDB lineage: Bacteria > Acidobacteriota > Vicinamibacteria > Vicinamibacterales > UBA8438 > UBA2994. Next base: position 5,724 of record CAJWMX010000179.1, read on the forward strand.
CGGGTCGGATCGAGCTGGCCAACAACGGCACGCTGTTCCTCGACGAGATCGGCGACCTCTCGATGGTCGCCCAGGCCAAGCTGCTGCGGGTCCTCGAGGATCGGAAGGTCGAACGGTTGGGGGGACGTCAGAGCATCGACGTGAACTTCCGGCTCATTTCGGCTACCAACCGGCCCCTGGACCAGTTCGTGCGGGATGGGCGATTTCGCGAAGACCTCTACTACCGGGTCAACGCATTCTCGATCCGCCTCCCCTCGCTCCGCGAGCGCGCTTCGGACATCCCGCTGCTCGCCAACCGGCTCCTGGCCCGCTACTGCGACGCGAACGGGCTGCCGCTCGACAGCAAAACCATCGACCAGGATGCGTTGGATCTTCTCAGCACCTACCACTGGCCGGGCAACATACGCGAGCTTGAGAGCACGGTGTCGCGCGCGGCGGTGTCGGCGCCCGGCAACGTGATTCGCGCCAGTGATGTGCAGTTCCTCCACCCCGCCGAAACCCTGGTGGAGAAGGCACGCGAACCGCTGTCGTCGCTACGCGACGCCGAACGCGTCCACATTCAGCGTGTCCT
>CAJWMX010000180.1 GCA_913043805.1 uncultured Acidobacteriota bacterium
CCGCCGTCACCGACGACGCGACCGGGTCATCGACGGGCGCCGCCGCAACGCCCGACCTCCGTCTGGCGGCCGACGTGTGCACGGATCTGGGTCGGCTCGCTGACCCGACCGAGCTGGCAGGCTTGCTGGCACGCTCGGCGGACCTGATGAACGCCAGCGGATTGATCATCTGGGTGCGCGACCCGCGGACCGCGACGCTGCTTCCGGCGCTCGGACACGGCTACCCGACGCGCTCGTTGGCCGCGATGGGCGCCATCCCCGAAGATGGCGACAACGCCACCGCCGCCGCCTATCGAGCAAGCCAGATGCAAGTCGTCGAAGGCGGCGACGGGGGCAGCGGCGCTCTCGCGGCGCCGCTCCTGGCGTCTGAGCAGTGTGTCGGCGTGCTTTCCGCCGAGCTGCACGACGGGTGGGAAGCGAGCCCGGCGGTCCAGGCGACGGTGGCCATCCTGGCTGCCCAGCTCACCACCCTGGTGGCTCCGATCTCGGCCGTGGCCCCAGCTGACGACGAAGAAACGCCGCCAGCCGAGGCGCACGGCTAGCGCCTATATCCCTTCGCGGCCCGGGCCGCCCCGGCGCCAGCGAGGTCGCTCCGGCCCCTCGAGCGTTGCCGACAGTTCAAGCTCCTGCCCGCCGCGAGTGATACCAAGCGGCACGGTCTCCTCATCTTCGAAGCCGGACAGACGACGCAGCGCGCGAACATCGTCAATGCCTCGACCGTCCACCGAGGTGATCATGTCACCGGTTTGCACGCCAGCCTCGGCGGCGACCGAACCTTCCTGCACCTCGGTCACCAACACACCGGACTCGACACCGAAGTAGTCGGCGAGCTGAGACGACAGCTCTTGCACCTCGACGTCCATCTGGCTTCCGTTCCGGATCAGGGTGGCCGAAACCGTACGCCCCGCCGGCGTCTCCTGCACCAACCGGCTGAGCTGGCGGGCGCTGCGGACGCGCTCACCGTCGAACCGGACGATCACGTCACCGTCTTCGATACCGGCCGACTCGGCTGGGCTATCCGGTCGAACCTCGTTGACCATCGCTCCCTCGGCGACCCCGTCGTTGTCAGCGACCTCCTCGATCATGCCCCCGATGCGACTGTTGTCGCCGGAGTGCATCGACAGCACCCGGGTGTCGACCCGCTGCTGGGCATCGGCCAGACTCGCGGTCCCGGCCATGATGAGGCCGACGGCGACCACGAGGGCCAGTCGCGGCATCGCATGTCCACACTGCATCGCGCTCCTCCTCCTTGCCATGGATTCTCTGCCGGCAGCCCCCCATTTCCGAGCCGGCTCCTCGGCGCATCTCTCGGTTCAGACGTGAGGTGACCGGAGAAAGTCGTGGGCTGGACTCCACAGGTGACCCGGCTGTCACCGGGACAGGACGGTGAAGAGCGGCCTGCGTCCGAAACCAGCCTGGTTTCAGGGCCAGAGGGGTCGGCACGGGTTTTGAAGCAATAGGGGGTGGTCGCGCGGAGTCAACGGGATGCGTTAACTCAGGCAGGCGCTGGCATCGCCGCATCCCGTATCGTGGGGCATAGGCGACTCCGCGCGACCCTTACCCTTCTCTTCTTCGGACTCCCGGGGGCAACCCCGGGTGCTCCCGACCACAGCAGCTCTCGACGGCCGGTTATACTGGGCTGATGGAGTCGCTCAGTTTGCCGCTCGACTACACCGCCATCGAGCGGATTCTGCCTCACCGGTATCCCTTCCTGCTGGTAGATCGGATCACCGAGTTCGAGGAAGACAAACGGATTGTCGGGATCAAGAACGTGTCGCTCAATGAGCAATGTCTGGCTCGCCGGCCGGGCGAGCGGCCGGCGCTGCCGCCGACGATCCTGACCGAGGCGGTCGCCCAGGTCGGCGCGATCCTGATCCTGGCCAAACCGGAGAACCGCGAGAAGCTGATCTACATCGCGGGCATCGACCGGGTCCGATATCGGCGGCCCGCCTATCCCGGCGACGTCTTGAACATCGAAGTCAATGTGAAACGGCTCCGGCGTCGGATGGGTCAGTTGCACGGCACCGCGACGGCGGGGGATGAGGTGGTGCTCGAAGGCCGGATGACGTTCGCGCTCGGGACGGCCTAACTCAGACGGCCTTGGGCTCGGCGGCGGGAGGCTCGGGGACCTCCGTCTCACACGCTTGATTCCGGCCCGCGTGCTTGGCGCGATACAGCGCGGCGTCGGGTCGACCTCTTTCTCCATCGCCAGCCCCACACTGGCCGTCACCGGAACCTTCTCACCATTCCAGGTCACATCGACCTCGGCCAGTTGCGCGCGCCGCGCTCGCTGTAGCTCGGTCTGCAGCACCCGCATCGAGTGGGTCCGGTTGAAGCAGCCGGTCAACCCGTCGTAGACGCCGTTCTCCTTCACCTCGCGCGCCAGCTACACATTTCGCGCGGCGATGCCGATCAAGGTGGCAGCCGCCCCGAGGTCCCGACGCCACGATGGGTCGGACGCCGTTTGGTTCTCGACGGAGAGCACCCCAGTCACCGACTCGCCGACCACCAACGGGAAGTAGATTCGTCCCTCAAAGTCCGACCCCTCGGGCTCGCCAGCGCTCCCTTCGAACCACTTCAACGCCTGGTCTGCGTCCATCTCGATGTTTGGGCGCACCTTGTCCGGTGACTCCTCGAGTCCCCCAACCAGCGATTCCCACTTGCCCTTGGCTCGCACGACGGCCCAGACCGAACGCTCGCCGACATACCGCGGCAGCATCAAATGGACGGCCTCGCGCAGGATGCCCATGTCGTTCGCGCGCGCGAGCGAGAGGCCGAACTGAGTCAGGTTGTCCAGCCCCTGATTCCGCACTGCCCGCTCGTGTTGTTCGGCGGCGGTCACCACCTGCGCCTGACGTCGCTCGTGGGAAGCCGCCTGGCGATACCACAGGACCACGATGGCCAGTAGCACGAGCCCCGGCAGCAGGGCCAGGCCCTGGTCTGTTTCCCACGCGTGAATCGCGTCGAGGAGGGTCCGCAACTGCTGTTGCAACAGGACGATCACGGAGGCCACGACTCCGAGGCCCAGCCAGCGTGTGCGGGAGGTGGGATCGCTCATCGAGGAACCTGGGTGTGAGCGGACGACGGCCGCCTGCGGCCCACCAGGCGATTCTCCACGAACTGGTGAGAAAGCACACCAGCTTTTCCGGAGGTCCCTGCGCGGGCCGAGGTGATAGAATTCTGGTCTATGGGTTCGAAGAAGAATCGCAATCGAGCGACGCCGACGCCGGTCGCCCAGCCACCGTCGAAGAGGACCCCGTGGCCTCTGATCGGCATCGTGGCGGTAGCCCTGGCTGGAGGCGGGATCTACATGGCCACCTCCTCGGGAAGCGGAGACGCTGAGAGCGCCCCGGCTGCGTCCTCGCAGACAGCCACCGAGACTCCGGCTCCGGCCACACCGGCGAGCACGCCCGCCGCGCCGGCCGCGGCCACGTCTCAGGCCGCAACCGAGCCGACAACCAGTGCGGCCCGCACCGCGCTGCCAGACGACCTGCCGATGCCTCCGCTGCCGTATGTGCCACGAGCCGCGGCCGGGCCTCCCGAGCTGATGCAGCAGGCCTACGTCTTCGCGGCCAAGAACCCGCACATCCTGGACTATGTGCCCTGCTACTGCGGCTGCGGCCAGACGGACGGTCACGTCGGCAACACCGACTGTTTCGTAGAGCGAAGGGCGCCGAGCGGCGCGGTGGAGGCGTGGGACACCCACGGCATGACTTGAAGCCACTGCCTTGCTGTCGCGCGTGACGCGATGCAGATGAACGCTCTGGGCGCTTCCCCCTCCGATATTCAGCGAGCCGTCAAGACCAAGTACGCCTCTCAGTCGGCCTACGCCACCCCGACGCCTCCGGCCCCGGCCAACTAGGCGTCGCCGATTCGTACTTTCCGGCCGGTTCGTCGTCAGACGGACCGGCCGTTCGTGTGTACCGACGCCGCCTCTCGCCCGCTATAATCGCGCGTGTCTCCGTCACGCTCCCGACCCAAAGCGGCCGAGCTTGGCCGGCTGTACAGTTCCCTTCGGGCCGGGGTCTACCTCGGTCCGCTCGAGGGCGATGGCCCGCCCGCCGGCGCGAACCCGCATCTGCAGCTCATGTTCGGCTACGACCCGGCAGCCTCGCCGCCCGCCGTGCGTCCGTTCTCTGCGGATCGCTTCGTGGACCCGCAGGCGCGTGAGGCCTTCCTCGCGGAGTTGACACGGGACGGGGCGGTCGCTGACTACCTTCTCAGGCTGCGGCGGGCCGACGAGGCCACCGTCTGGGTCGAAGTGACGGCGACCTTGCACCAGGACCCGGATGGCGGGCCGCCGCAGATCGACGCGATTCTGCGCGACGTGAGCGAGCGGCGGAAACTCGAGGACCGCGGGCGCGACCTGAGTCACCAGCTCCTGCAATCCGAGAAGATGGCCGCCCTGGGGCAAACCGTGTCGGGCGTGGCGCACGAGCTCAACAACCCCCTCGCCACGATCCTCACCTGGGCGGAGCGTCTCACCGGCCGCGACGTCGATGCCGGCACCCGGCGCGGCCTCGAGACCATCCTGAGCGAGGCTGAGCGGGCGGCCAAGATCGTCCGGAATCTGCTGACGTTCGCGCGGAAGCGCAACACCACCCGCGCCCTGGTTGACGTCAATGCCATCGTGCGGGACACGCTCGCGCTGCGGGCCTACGAACAGCGGGTGTCCAACGTGACGACCATCGACGCGCTGGCGGGCGGCCTGCCGCAGGTCTTCGCCGATCCGAACCAGATGAAGCAAGTGCTGCTCAATCTGGTGATCAACGCGGAACAGGCGATGCTGGCGGCGCACGGACGGGGCACGCTGGTCACCCGAACCTGGTACGACGACGAGGCCGAGATGGTGATGCTCGAGATCAGCGACGACGGCCCGGGCGTCCCTGACGAGGTGCAGAGCAAGATCTTCGACCCCTTCTTCACCACCAAGGCGGTCGGCAAGGGCACCGGCCTCGGGCTCACGATGGCCTATGCGATCGTCGAAGAGCACGGCGGCCAGATCCGGCTCCGTTCCGGAGCTGGCGGCGCCTCCTTCTTTGTGTCGTTCCCGGCAGCGGCGGGTCCGCGGCGGCCCGTCGCGGCGCCGGTTCCGCTTCCCCCGCCCGCGACGGCCGGCTCGGCGGTACTCGTCGTGGAGGACGAACCGGCGCTCGCCACGGCGGTCACCGATGCGCTACGAGACGCCGGCTATGAGGTGGACCACGCTGAGGACGGCCAGGCGGCCCTCGAACGCATCCGAGAGACCCGGTTCGACCTGGTGATCTGTGATTTGAAGATGCCGAGACTGGACGGGCCAGCGTTCTTCCGGGTGCTCTCGAAGGAGCAGCCGGCGCTGGCGCGGCACGTCGTCTTCGTCACCGGCGACGTGGCTGGTACGGACGCGGAACGGTTTCTGACCGAGAGCGGGTGCCGCTGGCTTCCGAAACCGTTCCGGCTGACAGACCTGCTGCGAGTGACCGAAGACGTGCTGCGCTAGCGAGCACGCTAGCAGCTGCATTCGAACGGCGCTGAATCTCGCGTGAGCTGCGTTCCTCCTCGGTCGACAATGGCCCGATTTGCTCCCTCGTCGCGCCTTGTCACGCGTGTCCAGCGCCGTTCTCGATGCGACGTGGGGGTTCACCACGGGCTGCTAGCCCGCGACGGCCACCGGATCAGCCACGCGACCGCGGCGGGGCGACAACCTGGCCTTGGCCATCTTCAGCACCCGCTTCGGCTGCTTCTTCGGTACAGCCTCGCTCATCGCCGCCACGACCTGTTCCGGCTTGAGGTCGGGCCCGAGGATCTTGCGCAGTCGTTGCACTGCTCGCGCATGCAGTTGCGAGACGCGCGATTCGTTCACGCCAATCTCGTTGCCAATCTGCTTCATGGTGACCTCGCCGTAGTAGTACAGGCCAATCACCTTCCGTTCGCGCCAGGGCAGCGCCTTGATTGCGTCCCTGACCCGCGACGCCACTTCGCCACGCTCGCACGCTTTGTCCGGCGTCGGCATCTCGGGCGGAACCATCACCGGCGGCAGGTTGACGCCGTTGACGGCATCGACGTTCGCCATGGGCGAGGTTGACTCGATGGTATTGATCCGCACGATCGTCCGACCAAGACGCGCCTCGTCCGAGCCAATGTGCTCGGCCAGGTCGGCCAACGATGGCTCGGCACCCATCTCGTGTCGCAGCTTCTCGCGGGCCGCCTCCAGCTCGCGCCGGACCCGCCGGATGCCGCGCGGCCACGCATCACGCCGGAGGGCATCGATCATGGCGCCCCGGACGCGACGCTCCGCAAAGGTCTCGAATTTG
>CAJWMX010000181.1 GCA_913043805.1 uncultured Acidobacteriota bacterium
AACGTCATCCAGATCATCAGCAGGATCGACCAGACGATCAGGAAGGCGATGGTGTAGGGGAGCATGGTGGCCACCACCGTGCCGATGCCCGACTTCTTGTCGTAGCGTTCGAAGAACGCGACGATCAGCGCGAAGTAGGACATCATCGGCGCGATGATGTTCGAGGTGCTGTCGCCGACCCGGTAGGCGGTCTGGGTCAGCTCAGGCGTGTAGCCGAGCAGCATGAACATCGGGATGAAGACCGGCGCCATGATGGCCCACTTGGCCGAAGCGCTGCCCATGAACAGGTTGATGAACGAGGTCAGCAGCACGAAGCTGAGCATCAACGGGATGCCGCCCAGGCCAGAGCTGCGGAGCGCGTCGGCGCCCTTCACCGCGATGATCAGCCCCAGGTTCGTCCAGTTGAAATAGGCGACGAACTGCGCGGCAAAGAAGACGAGCACCAGGTACGACCCCAGCGTGCCGATGGTCTTGCCCATCCCGTTCATCACGTCGGTGTCGCTCTTGAAGGCGCCAGTGGCCATGCCGTAGGCCACGCCGACGAACGTGCCGCCCAGAAAGATGAACGCGACGATGCCGGACAGGAATGGCGACCGGAGGAGCCCACCGGTCTCAGGATTGCGGAGGGCGCCGTCGGCCGGAAGCGTCCCCCATAGCAGGAGCAGACCGAAGAACACGATCGCGCCAAGGGCGGCCAGCAGCCCCCGACGCTCGGTCGGCGAGAGGGCCCTCATGACGTCGTCAGAGTCGTCCACCGCCTCGTCGCCCTCGTAGGTACCGAGGCGGGGAATGACCACCTTCTCGGTGACCCAGGTACCGGCTCCGGCGATCAGGAAGGTCGACGCCACCATGAAGTAGTAGTTGGCGGCGGCGTTGACCCGGTAGCTGTCGTCGACGATGCGCGCGGCTTCTTCCGACAGGCCGGCCAGCAGCGGGTCGATCGTGCCGAGCAGCAGGTTGGCGCTGTAGCCGCCGGAGACGCCGGCGAACGCCGCGGCCAGCCCGGCCATCGGGTGTCGGCCGGCGCCCAGAAAGATGATGCCGCCCAGCGGCACCAGCAGCACGTAGCCGATCTCGCTGGCGGTGTTCGAGAGGACGCCGGCCAGGACCAGCACGAACGTCAGCAGGCGCTTTGGCGCCGAGAGGACCAGCAGTCGGAGCGCGGCGCCGATCAGCCCGCTGGCCTCCATTACCCCGATACCCAGCATCGCCACCAGCACCGTGCCCAGTGGGGCGAACCCGGTGAAGTTGGTGACCATCTCGGTGAGGATGCGGTGCAGGCCTTCGACCGTGGCCAGACTCACCGGTCGGATCAGCTCGCCCGTGCCGGGGTGGATGACCTCGAGGCCGCTCCGCGCCGCTATGGCCGAGATCACCACCACCACGCCGGCCAGGAGCGCGAACAGGGTCGCCGGGTGCGGCAAGGCGTTGCCGCCTCGTTCGACGGTGGCCAGAAAGACGTTCATGGCCCGGTTGAGAAACGCGGTCCGCTGGCTCATGTGGGCCACATGCTATCCTACCGGCCGCCTTCTCCGACCAGCTCCATGGCCCCCGAAGAGCCCCCGATCGGCAGTTCCGCCAGCCAGCGCGCGGCGGCCGATGCCGTAGGGGTAACGGCGGCGCGCCGGCACCTGCTGCTCTGCTGCGATCAGACCAAGCCGAAGTGCTGTGATCGCGACCGGAGCCTGGTGGCCTGGGACTACCTGAAGCGGCGTCTCCGCGAGCTCGGCCTCTCTGAGCAGGGAGGCGTGTTCCGCACCAAGGCGAACTGTCTTCGAGTCTGCGAAGGTGGACCGATCGCGGTCGTCTACCCCGAGGGCGCTTGGTATCGAGAGTGTGACCCGCCCATGCTCGAACGCATCATCCAGGAGCACCTGATCGGCGGCGAGATCGTCGACGATGCCTGCTTCTTGCGGCATCCGCTCGAGCCGGGCTCTCCAGACTGACGTTTCTGCACCCCACCGGGATCAGGGCACGGAAGGGGCATTGCACGTGACGTCCGTGTCAGCCGCGACACATAAATCTGTCATTTCGGACCACGTTTTCGTCACCGGTGTCGCCGGTGCAGCCAATATTGGACAACTTCGGGGCGGTGGCTCGGGAGGGGGGCTTGGTCATGACGGAATAAGTCACTATGAATGAGTGCTTTAACAAAAAATGTCAACTTGGGAACATTCTTGGCCCCCCGATTGCATTATAGGGAGTCAGCGTGCGCCTCGATGGCCCTGGGCGCAGGTCACGACCTGAACCCGAGCCGTCGAGACGACGCCCGATCTCAAAGCCTCCGGTCGAGGCCAGTCGGTTGCCAATCGGCTGCGTCGACGACCGTAACCTCTCAAAACCCTTCGCAACCCGGTGGCCCACAAGGCCACCGGGACCTGCCTTGTACGGTCGTTAATTGACAACGCTCGGGCTGGCTGGCTACTGTGGGCCGGATGACCTTGCAGGGTGTGTATGCGCCGGTGCCGACGCCGTTCGACGCCGATGGGGAACTGGATCTTGACGGCTGGCGGGGGAACCTCGACCGCTGGATGACCACAGGCCTCGACGGCCTGGTCGTGCTCGGGTCGAACGGTGAGGCGCCGTATGTCGACGACGACGAGGCCGATCGCCTGATCGCGGTGGCGCGCGAGCGGATACCGTCCGGGCGGCTGCTGATTTCCGGCACCGGCCGGCAGTCCACGCGCAGCACCATCGCCGCCTCCAAGCGGGCGGCCGCGGCAGGCGCCGATGCGGTGCTGGTGCGCACGCCGTCGCTGTTCAAGAGCCAGTTCACGGGCACCACCTTCATTCAGCACTTCAGCGCCGTGGCCGACGCCTCTCCGGTGCCGGTCATCCTCTATAACTTCTCGGCGCTGACCGGGGTCACGTTGCCGGTCGAGGCGGCCGCGGCGCTGTCGATCCACGACAACATCGTCGGCATCAAGGAGTCGGGTCCCGACATGAGCTATGTGGGCGACCTGGTCGGTCTCGCGCCCGAGGGATTCAGCGTGCTGGTAGGGTCTGCGCCCACCTTCCTGACCAGCCTGCTGCTCGGCGCCGATGGCGGCATCCTGGCCCTGGCGGCGGTAGCGCCGGAGGCGTGTCTGCAGCTCCGCGCGTTGGTCAGGGAGGGACAACTCGACGAGGCGCGTGAACTGCAGCGGCACATCGTGCCACTCGCGAAGCTGGTCGGCTCGATCTACGGCATCGCCGGGTTGAAGGCGGCGCTCGAAGTGCGCGGATTCGTCGGGGGCGCGCCGCGACTGCCACTCGAACCGGTGGGCGCCGAGGCGCGTGAGCGTCTCGAAGCGCAGCTCAGCCTGCTGTCGGCAGCCACGCCCGTCACCGCCTGAACGTCTGTCCGCCGGTCAGTCTTATGTCCACGCTCACTACCCGCACCGTGATCGTCGCCGCGCTCTTGGCCTTCGTGGTCGTCGGCTGCGCCACCAATCCGGTCACCGGACGTCGCGAGTTCGTGATGATGAGCGAGGCCCAGGAGATCGCCATGGGCCAGGAGGCCGATGCCCAGGTGCGGGAGCAGATGGGGGTGTACGACGACCCCGAGCTGCAGGCCTACGTGTCGGAGATCGGGCACGAGATGGCCGCGCTCTCGCATCGGCCCGATCTGCCCTGGAGCTTCGCCGTCGTCGACTCGCCGATCGTGAACGCTTTCGCCATCCCGGGCGGCTACATCTATCTGACCCGCGGCATCATGGCCTACCTGGGTGATGAAGCGGATCTGGCCGGTGTGCTCGGCCACGAGATCGGGCACGTCACGGCGCGGCATAGCGTACAGGCCTATACGCGTGCCACCGGCGCCCAGCTGGGTCTGGTCGCCGGCTCGGTCTTCTCGCCCGCCGCGCGAGCGCTCGGCGGGCTGGCCGAGAGCGGACTCGGGGTGTTGTTCCTCCGCTATGGGCGCGACGCCGAGCTGCAGTCGGACCGGCTCGGGGCCGAGTATGCGGTCCAGAGTGGCTGGGACCCCACCGGCGTGCGCGACATGCTGTCGACCCTCGGGCGCCTGCGCGGCGACGGCGGGAGCGGCATCCCGAGCTGGTTGTCGACCCATCCCGAGCCGGATGTCCGGGTCGGCCGGATCGATCCGGTGCTGGACGAGCTTTCTCAGCAGGCGAGCTTCGACAACCTCCGGGTGAATCGCGCCGGCTACCTCGACCGGCTCGACGGCATGCTCTACGGCGAAAACCCCGATCAGGGGATCGTGCGTGGCAGCGAGTTCCTGCATCCGGTGCTCCGATTCGCGCTCCGCTTCCCGGAAGGGTGGGACGTCATCAACATGCCCACCCAGGTGGTCGCGCAGCAGCCGGGCGAGGAGGTCTTCATGGTCCTCCAGCTGGTCGAGAACACCGATTCCGGCTCGCTCGAACAGCTGGCCATCGGCAACATGCGCGAGTCGGGCTTTGCGGTGGAGAGCGGTGGCGACACGCGCATCAACGGGCTCACGGCCTACATCGGCACCTTCGCTGGCGAGGACGCGCAGGAGGGGGCGCAGGCGCGCGTGCGAGCCGCCTTCATCCAGCACGACGGCACCATCTATCTGCTGGGCGGGATGACCGAGGCCAGCGCCTACAACCGCGCCGAGACCGCGTTCAACGAGGCGATCCGGAGCTTCCGCCCGATGGACGCCTCCGAGGCGGAGTCGATCCGCCCCAACCGTCTCCGCTTCTACACCGTCCGGCAGGGCGACACCTGGCAGTCGATCGCGCAGGGCGTGGGGCCGGAGATCGTGCCGCCCGAGACGCTGGCCGTCATGAACGGATTCCCGGTCAACGAGCAGCCACGGCCGGGAGATCGCGTGAAGGTGGTGCAGGCCGGGTAGGACCGCCGACCTGGCTACGGAGCACCGACCCGCGTCGAGTCGATCACCCGGCGCGCCCCGAGAAATCGCTGAGACCAGTAGCTCGAACTCAGACGTTCGACCCGTACCTCTCCCCGCTCGGACGGGGCATGCACGAACTCATCGCCGCCGATGGACATGGCGACGTGCGAGGCGCCCGGCGCGATCGTGCTGAAGAACAGCAGATCGCCCGCCTCGATGTCGTTCGGATCAATCGGTTCCCCGGTCCGATACTGATCCGCGGCCAGACGGGGAAGCTCGACGCCGTGCTGTTCGAACACGTAGCGGGTGAAGCCGCTGCAATCGAAGCCGGCTGGTGTCGTTCCGCCGTCCACATACGGGACACCGCGTAGATCGAGCGCGGTCGAGCTCACGGCATACGGGTCCATCGGGCGAAGGAGCCCGGTCGGTCTCGGGGCCGCGCGGGCCGCGCCCACGGTCGGGAACGGCGTCGGCACCGCGCCGTTGTGCGACGCGCACCCGGCCGCCGCCACGACCGCCACCACGCTCCACAACGCTCGCTTCATCTCATTAACTTATCGGTCGGTTCGTCGGTCGACCAGAGCGACGCGGATGTGTTTTTGTAAACCCTGTATTAACAGTACGTTACGACACATGCGCACAGCTTGACACTCGGCGAGCCGCTCGGTCACAATCGCTCTAGAACACACGCACCGACATCTGAACGAGTCTGGCCGACGATGGAGCACACCCTGCTGCTCAACGCGACCTACGAGCCACTCAAGGTCGTGGACTGGCGAAAGGCGATCACCCTGTGGTGTCAGGGGAAGGTCGAGGTGATCTCGGTCTATGACCGCGAGATCCGGTCGGTCTCGGTGTCGGTCAAGCTGCCATCGGTGATCCGGTTGCTGCGCTACATCACGATCAAGCGTCATTACAATCTGGTGCCGTTCTCGCGTGCGAACATCTATGCCCGCGATGACCACACCTGTCAGTATTGCGGCCAGGGGTTTCCCCTCGATCGTCTCACCTTTGATCATGTGGTCCCGGTTCGATACGGCGGGCGGAAGGACTGGGAGAACATCGTGACCGCCTGCGTCCGGTGCAACCGTCGCAAGGGGGGGCGGACCCCGGCCGAGGCCGGGATGCGCATCATCCGCATGCCCCGCCGGCCGGTGCGTCCGGCGACCGTCCGGATTGCGGTCGGCCGTCGTGAGGCACCCGAGAGCTGGCGCGACTATCTGTACTGGAACGTCGAGCTCGACGAGAGCTAGACCCACGCCTCGTGTCTACGGCCCACGCAGAAATCACGTCGGTCCATCCGCTCGCCGCGGTGGCAGGAGGACGCGTCACGGTCCGGGGACCGGGCGTCGGCGCGTCGAACGGCAACGGGCCCGAAGTGCGGGTGGGCGACGAGGCGGCTCGGGTGGTGTACGCCGACCCGGACCGTCTCGTGTGCCAGGTGCCGTCCATACTGCCGGGCGGCTCGACACC
>CAJWMX010000182.1 GCA_913043805.1 uncultured Acidobacteriota bacterium
CGTGCTCCGGGCGCCTCGAACGCGGCGCGCGGCCGGTCAATCGACCGGCCGCGTACCGGCGGTAAGTGTGGCCGCGCGCGGCGACCCCGTCAAGACAGGTGCCGGGTGTCCGACACCGGGCGTTTACTGGCGGCCGCCACCCACGGTGAAGCCGACGTAAAACTCACGCCCAGGCGACGGCTCGAAGTAGCGGCCACCAAACGCATTGGTAATCCCCGACGAGTTGTAGCGCTCGTCGAAGATGTTGTCGAAGCCGACGAAGGGCCGGATGTCGACGTCGCCAAGCTTCGCGTCCCAGCCGAAGCGGAGGTCGACCACCGTGTACGCCCAGTTGAAGACCGTGTTGGCGTTGTTCAGGGCGTAGTCGTCGTTCCAGCGCACGGTGGCGCCAGAGCGCAGACCAAAGGGCGCCGTGTAGTTGAACCCGGCGAACATCCGGTGCGGCACCGCGCCCGGCTCGAGCATCCCGGAGAAATCGTCACCCTCGGGCGTGAAGTTCTCGAACACGAAGTTCTGGTAGGTATAGGAGAAGCGGGCGTCGAAACTGGGGGTCGGCACCCAGTCGAGCGCCAGCTCGAAGCCGTCACGCGACGTCTCACCGGCGTTGCGGAAGAAGGTCTCCTCGGTGATCGGGCTCTGGAACGGCACCAGGGCGTTGTCGACGGTCGAGAAGTACACGGCCACTTCATAGCGAAGTCGGGCCGCTTCGGCGAGGCCACGGACACCAACCTCGAAGCTCTGGAGGTCTTGCGGGTCCAGGTTCTGGTTGAAACCACCTGAACCGTCCTCGGTATTCGACAGCTCTACGGTGGTCGGCGTCTCGTAGGCCGTCGAGAAGTTACTGAACAGGTTGACCCCAGGCGCAGCCGCGATGGTAATTCCCACCGAGGGGCTCACAGCATCCATGGTGCGGTCACCAGACTGGTCGCCATCGTCCAGCTTCCGGTCGCCGGCCTGGAAGTCGTAGTAGTCCCACCGAACGCCGGCACTGAGCCGAACCCGGTCGGTCGGCGAGATGCCGATCTGGGCGAAGGGACCGGCCGACAGCACCTCCTCGGTCTGGTCCACGAGCAGACTGCCGTTGGTGGCTCGCCCGCCGGCGGTGGTGGGTGCGACCTGCCTGAACTCCATCCGGTCGTCGTTCTGCGATGCCACGTCGAGGCCGGCGGCCCAGTCGATACCAAGGCCACCACGCTGGGTGCTCCCGATGTACTCGGACCGGAATCCGAAACCGTTGCGACCGAGGTCGACGTTCCGGAACGCACCGACGGCGCCCAGATCGCGCCACATCCCCCAACCGGTGGCCCGGAACACCTGGGTGCCACTCAGCCGATGCTCGAGGGTCACGCCACCCTGTCCCTGGGTCGCGGCCTCACCCCAGTTCCGAGACGCGGCGACGCCGCGCGCCAGGCAGGCGCCCGACAGGCAGCTGCCGTCGCTGTCGCGGACGGGGTTGCCGCGCGCATCACTCTCGTTGAGGAAGCTCGGGCTCTCGGCGAACGGCGAATCGTAGAGGTTGAAGATCCCTCGGATCTCGGTGTCGGTGCCCAATTCGTGGCGCATCACGAAGTTAGCCTGGGTGATCTCGGCCGCGCCGTTGTCGCGGAAGCCGTCGGTCTCGAACCGGCTCGCGCTCAACATGAACTGCGTGCTGTCACTGCCGCCGTCGACCCGGAGCTGCTGCCGGTTGTACCCGTGGCTCCCGAACTGCACGTCCGGACGGATAGTCAGGGCGCGTGACTCGTCGAACGTCGTCTGCAGGTTGATCACGCCCCCGGCGGCGTTGCCATACAGCACCGAACTCGGTCCACGGATGACATCGATCCGCCCCACCGACCCGAGGTCGACGTTGCCCGGCTCGGTCGTTCCGTCCGCGGTCGTTATCGGGATGCCGTCCTGGATGATGGCCAGCCCCCGCAAGCCGAAACGCGGCTGCGGCGCACGAATGCTCAGCCCGATGCCCCCGGACAACCCGTAGTTCCGGCGGTTCTGCACGTAGAGCCCGGGGATGCCGCGAAGCGCCTCGTCGAGCGACGAGCGGCGTTGAGCGAACTCGATCTGGTCCCGAGAGACGACGGCGACCGAGTTCGGGACGCCGGACAGGTCCTGATCGGTCCGGGTCACGATCACGGTCTCGTCGAGCGGCGCCAGCCCGAGGGTCATGTCGACGCTCACCGACGCGTTGGACACCGTCGTAGACTGTTCTTCGCTCCCAAACCCCGGCAAGACACCTCGCACCGAATAGGTGCCAGCCGGCAGGTTGAGAATCTCATAGCGGCCGAGTCCGTCGCTGGCGCCCACGTGGACCGCGCCGGTCGACGTGTCGGTCGCGGTCACGGTGACCCCGGGCAGCACGGCGCCACTCTCGTCGCGCGTGACGCCTTCGATACTGCCGGACTGCGCAGCCGCGTCGATGACCAGAGCCGTCAGCAGCAGCGCCGTCACCCGCGCGCCAAGTTGTAGTAGCTGTCGAATAGTGCTCGTCCCCACGATTCAAATTACCTTTCGTCTCATAAAACTAGAACTCTTGCTGGAGCCTCCGCGCGACGGCTCTTGGTTCACACGCTCTCGCCCGACGCACCGGCCTGGGGCCGGTCGGATCCGCTCAGTTCGCGAGCGGATCCGGACGCACCTGGAACTTCACGATGCCCGGCTTCACGCCCTGGCCACCTTCGATATGCCACGTCGCCGCCTCGCCGTAGGTCGCCCACAAACCGCGACCCTTCCACCCGGTATCGGGATCGTCAATGCGGCCATCGAGCCCTCGGGTGAAGAACCCCTGCGGGTACGGCACCCGGAGCACGGTCCACTCGCCGCTGTTCGGATCCAGTGCCAGCAACGAGTCGGAGTTGGAGCCGGTCGCAATCGGCACATCGGCGCCCAACCCCAGCACATTCCACTGATCCACCCAGTTGTAATAGTGGAAGTCGGCGCGCACCGGAGGGTCGGTCCCCGCAATGGTCGGCCCGGGCGTTTCATAGAGGGTCCACCCCTCGACGCAGTGCCGGCCCTGGGCCGTCTCCGGTCCGTTGAATACCTCGCACTTGGTGCGATCGAAGCTCGCCAGGTGGCTGCTCCCGGACAACGCGGTCCAGATCACACCGTCACGATCGATATCGATGCCACGCGCCCCGAAGCCACGCTGCTCTGGCGGCACGCTCGGATCGAGCACCGACGGGACCTCGAAGATCTCGGTCACGCACGTCTCGGGTGGATTGTCGCCAACGTCGAGTCGGGCCAGGGTACCGGGGAATCGATTGGCGCTGATCCAGACGACACTGTCGTCGGTGGGGTCGCCGATGACGCCGTAGCTGCCCACGATGACGCGGGTATCGAGCGTCGGATCTGGCGTCGACTCCTGCCCACGCCGCGCCGGTTCGTTCCACGGCTTCGTGATAAGGCCATCCCCGTTTGTATCGATGACCGTCGGGCACCAGCCCTGTGACGCGCGCTCGTCACCGGTCTCGTCATAGAGCTTGGTGTCGATCCAGCCGACCACCTGCCCGCCACCACTGAAATACAGCGTGTCGTTCTCGTCTTCGGCGAACTGGAGATGGTGGGTCCCGAAACAGGTGTCCACCATCACGAACTTCTGCGTCGGCGGGTCGTAGTACACGGCCGAGCGGAACCCGTTGTCGAGCGGGAAGTACTGGGCGAACGCGTTGTCCGACCCCTCGCGGCAGTAGTCCGGATTCGCGCGATTCCGGATCGCCGAGGTCATCCACACCCGCCCCTTCTGGTCCATCATCGGGTTGTGCGGGTTGGCCGGATCGTTCCAGAGCAGTTCGTCGCCGAAGAACCGCGACGGCGCAGGCATCGACTGGGCGATCATCCCGGGCACCGTGGCCGGATCGACCCGCAGCGGCACCTTCAGGTTGGTCGCAAGATGCGTGGTCGGATCGAGCATCGTCAAGTAGTCGTTCGAGATATTGACGCCATAGATGGGCCCATTGGCGTTGACCCGCGGGTTTCGCTTGTCGGTCGCGATCTCGTCGTGGACGTAGTCGATCTCGGAGCCCCACTCCCACATGGAGACGACGACGTTCCGCTCGATACCCTGGGGGCGCGGCGGAACGCTCGGGACGGCGCCCGACGCGATCCGCTCGCTCCAATCGGCGAACATCTGTAGCCCGCGCTGACGACCGAACCGGTTCATCGCGTTGGTCATCTGCGAACCGCGCTGCCCCATCTGGACGCGGTGATCCCAGGCGGCCATGGTGGAGTCGAACTGGTCGATGTTGTCGATCTCGCGGATGATGCGATTGCCCAGCTGGTGGCAGAGCATACAGCCCTGCTTCTGGATGTCGACCCACTGCTCCTGGTGCTCGAGGGTCGACGCGATGCCGTTGCCATCGGCCCCGGTGCCGGGGAACTCGTTCGCCATGGGCGGCTGGATCAGCGAGTACCAGTAGTTCGCTGGATAGACCCGCGCGGCGGCGACCGGGTCGGTGGCAACCGTGACCTCGAGTTCGACGCTGTCGCCGGGCGACGCGGTGACGCCCGCCGAGTCGAGCAGCCCGTAGCCGCGGACCCACACCTTGTAGCTGGCCTCGGGGAGCTCCGGGATCAGGAAGCGACCACCGTCGGTGGTAACGACGCTCTTGATGAACTTCGTGGGGAGATCGGTCGTTTCGGCGATGACCCAGACACCCGCCTCGGGCCCCTGGCTACTGGTCACCGTGCCGGCGATGTCTCCTTCCGCCGCCCGACCGGGCGCGCTGGCCCACACCAACGAGAGACCGACGAGCGCCGACGTCGCCAGCGCTCCAGCGATACGATTCGTCTTCGTCATGGCGAACTCCCTTGTCCCTGTCCCGAGCCTCCCGGGTTGCAGGCCGCTATTTGCGTGAGGCGACCCAGTCTCCGGTGCCATACCAGGAGAAGCTACCGCTCGCGCCCTGGATGGAGTCTCCGCTCACTTCCCCTTCGAAGCTGATTGGCTGATCACCGTCAAGGTCGGGTACGACCACGGTGAAGGTCAGCGCTGAGCCGTCGAGGGTCCCGTCCACCGCCAGGATCTCGCGATCGCCGATGTCAATCTCGCCACCGATGCTGGTGCCGTCCTGCTCGAATCGCGCATCCCAGGAGGTCTCGCCCGTCTGCGTACGCAGGGTCATCTCCCACTCGCCGGTGAGATTCCCCTGAGCCAGCAGCGGCGCTCCGAACACCACGCCGGCCGCCAGGGTGACCACCGCCAGCCGTTGGACCATCGTCACTCCTCCACCCCCGATGTAAGCGGCCATTCTATGCGTCGCCCTGTTGAGGGTCAAGGAAGCAAGCCCCTTCCAATCAATAGATTAGCGATGGTCAGGCGGCCAGCTGGAAGCGCGACTGGCAAGTCCTTCACGGCCGGCACACCGCGCGCGACACCGCGGCGCTTGACGCCAACCCGAATCCGAACGATCCTACGCGCCCCATGACGACAGAAACGACTGTTGCGACCGTTCCGTACTGGATCAATGGCCGCCAGGCGACCCCCAAGGACGCCCGCCGAGTTCCGGTGACAAACGCGGCGACCGGCGAGATCGTCCGCGAAGTACCGTGCGCCGACGCCACCGACATCGACCTGGCCGTCGAGAGCGCGCAGGCGGCATTGGCGGGTTGGCAGGCCACGCCGCCTCTACGTCGCGCACGTATCCTCATGCGGTTCCGCGACCTTCTGGTACAGCACAAGAGCCAGATGGCGGCGGTTGTGACAGAGGAGCACGGCAAGACGCTCGAGGACGCGGAAGGATCCGTCCAGCGTGGTCTCGAGGTGGTCGAGTTCGCCACCGGCATTCCGCACCTCCTCAAGGGCGAACACTCGGAAGACGTGGGCGCCGGCATCGACTCACACAGCATCCGCCAGCCCCTCGGGGTATGCGCCGGCATCACGCCGTTCAACTTCCCGGTCATGTGCCCGCTCTGGATGATTCCCGTCGCGCTCGCCTGCGGCAACACGTTCATTCTCAAACCGTCGGAAAAGGACCCGTCAGCCAGCGTGATGCTGGCGAACCTGTTGAAGGAAGCGGGTCTCCCGGACGGCGTACTGAATGTGGTGCAGGGGGACAAGGTGGCGGTGAACGCGCTGCTGCAACACCCTGGCATTTCCGCCATCTCCTTCGTCGGCTCGACCCCGATCGCGCGTCACGTCTACGAGACCGGCACGGCCGCGGGCAAACGCGTGCAGGCGCTCGGCGGCGCCAAGAACCACGCCGTGGTGCTCCCAGACGCCGACCTCGACGGGGCGGCCGATGCGCTGATCGGGGCCGGCTACGGCTCGGCCGGCGAGCGCTGCATGGCGGTCTCCGT
>CAJWMX010000183.1 GCA_913043805.1 uncultured Acidobacteriota bacterium
ACTCGTGGGTGTCAAAGCCTCGTCGGTCGCGCAGCGTTGCGAAATTCCCGTCCAGCGGCTCGATCGCGTCGTCCGGACGTTCCTGATCGGTGAGCGCCAGGCCGAGCAGATAGTGGGCCTCGACCAGGTCCGGTTGAATCGTGAGCGCCTCACGCAAGAGCGGGATGGAGCGAGACGCGCGCCCTGAGAGGTGATGGGCCAGGCTCAGCTTGTAGAGCACGCGGGAACTGCGATCGTCGAGCGCCGTGTAGGCCGCATAGTGGGTGGCGGCCTCCTCGTGTCGACCAAGCCCATGGGCGACGTCCCCGAGCGACTCGAGTGGTCGAGTGGCCTCCGGTTCAAGGGCGTTGGCCCGGCGCAGATCGCGGAGCGCGTCCGCCAGCTCGCCTCTGCGGTGATAAGCCTCGCCCCGCTTGAGGTAGCCCAGCATGGCATCGCTGCGCAGCGCGATCGCTCCGCTGAACGCCTCTATCGCAGGGAAGCTTTCGCCCCGGGAAAGGGCCTCGTCACCGGCGGCAATCAGGCGCCGATACTCTGCGTCGCGCGAGACGCCCGTATACAGAAACACGCCGGCTATGGCCGCGACGAGCAACAGCACTATGGCCAGGCGCTTCATGGTCTCGTCGCTAACGGCCCGAGGCGGTGCTGGTGTTCCGAAGCGCGTCGGTCGCCCGGATGATTACCGGCCCATCTCCCGCCCCAAGGTCCACCGAGAAAGCTTCGGCCAGACCATCCGGAATGCCGTCGACGGGGTAGACACGTCGCCACTGATCACGCCCTTGCGAGACCTCGACGTTGCGGATTGGAGAATGGCTGTCCTCAACCGTGAACACGAGCCGAAGCCCGTCGCTCGTCTCCGTCACCTCGGAGATGGCGATCGCGGGCGCGGTGTTGTCGATGTCGAATACGGAACTCTCGCGGGTGCCCACCAGTGCGGCCTCCGGGGCATTCCCCGGAGCGTCCGACACCGCAATCCGGAGTTGATATGCCCCGTCCGGCACCGACGAGGTGTCCCAGGCAAACACCTTTCGGGCGAGACCGCTCATCAGCAGTGCCCAGGTCTCGTCCCCCTCGGCCCGGTAGGCCACCTCATACTCGAGATCGTCGCCGTTGCCGTCGGTCGCCTCCCAGACAAAGGTCCGGATGCCACGGCGGTAGGTCTGTCGGCCCAAGGTGGCGGTCGTGTCCGGCACCTCGCCGGCGGTCCGATCGATCTCGAGACCGGCCAGCGGCGGATCGCCGCTGGCGAACGGCTGCTGAAAGACCGTGCCAGGCGAATGCACGGTCACCGAAGTGACTTCCGGGCGTAGGTTGCGCGGCAGATAGGCGACGCTGACCGACGTGAGGGTGGGGGCCGCGTCCCCCGCGATCAGTGCCGCGCGCCACTGCAGGTAGCGACCGTTCGGACTCGCAATCTGGCTGCCGTCCGCCTCGGCGTAGGGTGTGGACCAGTCGCTCCAGGTGTCGTTCGGCAAGGCCGTGTTGCCAGACCGGGTCGACACTTCGATCCGACTGCCACCCGGCGTGTCGCCGTGCCAGCGGATCGTTCCCCAACGAGAGACGGTCGCCGCATCTCTGACCTCGGAACGGTAGACGCCGCGGGGCGCCAACGCCTCATCGAGACTCAGGACCTTGCCCGGATTCGCGGTGGCATAGCGGAGGCTTCCCGCGCCACCCACGAGCCATCGGGTCACCTGCTGGGCCGGTGCCTGGCCAAGCAGGACCGCCCGCGGCGGTTCTCCGAGCACCTCATAGATCTTGCCGTCCGGGCCCGTCCCGACGATGAGGCGCCCGTCGGCGGTGCGAATCGCGTCGTAGGGGGCGTCGGTGGTCGAGCGCCAGAGACGCTCCCACAAGCCGTCCGGGGCAATCTGATAGACCGCTCCTCGCCGCGATCCTCCGCCACCACCACTGGATGATGAGGCCGATCCGCCGCCAGCGCTCGCGGTCGACACTCCTGAGACGGTGGTTGTCACCGAGACGGTCGCCGTGGTCGTGGTGCTGCTGGTCGACGCCCCGCCCGACGAGGAAGGAGACGGGGACGCGCCTCGGCTGCCGCTGAGGGCGACGGCCAGCACGGACCCGTCCGGATTGACGCGGACCGAGCGTACTTCGTCGTAGGCGGTGTCGACAAGGACGAAGGCGTCGCCATCCCCGCCAATGCGGAGGACCTGCCCCGGAGACTGTGTTCCGACGAGAAGCGCTCCGTCGGGGGCGACGGCGAGAGAGAGGATATGGGTAGCGTCGCTCTCGAAGAGCACCGTCGGTTGACCGGACGTCGGAATCCGATAGACCCGCGCCGGCTCTCCGGTGGCGGCGAAGAGCGTGCCGCCAGCGTCGACCGCAAGTGCCCAGATGTAGGTCACGTCGGGATCGAAGACCGGAGTCACCGCACCACCGGCGCTCACCCGTTCGATCGCACCGTCGGGGGAGGTCGCCACATAGACATCACCCCCTGGAGCCGGTGCCAGACCGTAGATATCCAGGCCCTCCGCGTCGTAGACCTCCCGCCCGTCGTCGCCCTCGACCAGGTAGAGCCGGGCGTCGCTCCCGGTGCCCACCCAGACCGCCTCGTCGCCGCCGGGCGCCAGTGACCAAGCCACCGGCGCGCTCGTGTCGAAGAGTTCCTCCGTCTGTCGGCCGAGCGTCAGTCGGCCGGTCGCGTCAACCGCCAGCGCCTCGACCTCTCCACGTAAGAGCTCGTCCTGCGTAGACACCCGCCAGAAGACTGGGGTTGCCGCGTGGAGGAGGGCGCCGGACAGCACCAGGAGGGCGGTGCCAAGACACAAGGGACGGACAAGACGGAAACGAGCACGCGTCCGGCCTGGGAGACGCGACGTGGAATGAGGCATGGTGATGGGCCTGGCGCGGTGTCGGCCCGATGAGGGACCGGGCGCCGCTCAGCTGGCGCGCAGATCGAGGGTCAGCGTCCGGGTTCCAGTCACGAGGTGATCGAGCGGCAGGCTCCATTCCTCGATGACGGCATCGGGGATCCTCGAGACGGTCCCGCCCCGCTGGTCACCTGCCAAGACGTCGAGGACCGAGGGCGGCAGCGCGGCCAGGCGCCGTCCGTTCACCACCGCCCCGTCAGCTGCCCTGACGAGTTGGAGATAGAGATGGTCGTTCCGACGCGCCTCGTTGAGGGCGGTGATCAACTGGGACAAATCGGTCGCGCGCAGGCCGTTGCCGGAGTGCTGTCGCTCCCGCGCTCCCAAACTGGCGCCATCGGCGACGCGGAGCTCCAGACGTTCGGCACGACCCGCTGGAAGGTCGAGCTCGACCGTACGGGTAATCTGTTCACCAAGCTGGGTCCGCAGCGCCAGCCGAACCTGTAGACGCTCGCCGGGGCGGGGGCGAGGATTGTCGAGCCAGACACGCTCGAGCGTCGCCCGCTTGACGTCGTCGTAGGCGGTGACCTCGAGATCGATCCGCTCGACCGAAACCTGGGCAAAACCGTTGTTGACCAGCGCCGTCACCGGCCCGGACACATAAAGCGCGGCAAGCACCGTCGCCGAGTCGCCCGCGAAGGTCTCGCCAAAGCGGGCCGGCGGATACCCTTCGAGCGTCACGCTGCCATCGATGACATACGTGGCCGGTCCGACCTCGCGACTGTGGGAGAACAAGGTGTTCAGCATCGCGTTGTAGGAGAGCAGCGGCGTGAACAGCTCGTTCTGCACCACCTCGAAGGAGAACCGCTCGGTCCGGTCGCGGTCAGGCGCGGTGAGCGCCACCTCGATCGGCACCATGGGCGGTCCGTCGCCAAGTCGACCGCTGATACCGGTCGCCCGATCCTGGTCGATGGTGCCCAGCGTGTCCCCGACGGCAGCCAGCCGGGACGAGATCGCCGCGCTTGGCAGCACCGTGTACACCGACGCCTGGGTCATCGGAAACTGCGACGCTCCCAGGTTGTAGAAGGGGTGACCGAAGGCATAGACCCGGCCTTCATCCACGAGCGTGACCGTGCCCGTCCCTGCCATAGTCAGATCGCCGCGCATGAGACTGACCCCCACGGCGGAACCTGGCTCGAGCGCCGCCGGTTCGCGCTGCGCGGCCAGCGTGCCACCCGCAGTCGCCACCATCCCGGCCTCGCGAAACACTGGTGCAAGCAGCTCCATCGCCTCGGGCACGAACCCGCCCATGACGAGCGGGGTCGCGATCGGACGCAGCGCCATCGACTGTCCAGCCCCTGACAGGACCAACGCCGCGACGTCCTCGGAGCGCGCCTGGAATGGCGCCGGGGGCGTCAGCCGGCGAGGGAGCAACGCCGTCAAGCTGTCGGCCATCAGCGGAAGCGGCAGGGGCTCGGCGGCGGCAGGGGTGGTGCCCGAAGGGGTCACCCCAGAGGTGTCGTCGCGCAGCATCTCGGCGATCGGCGTGATGCCGGCGATGGTGTCTTTCGGAAACGAGCCCATCGCATAGGAGACGGCACCGAGCAGGCGCCCGTCGACATACACCGGGCTGCCGCTCATCCCCTGAAACACACCGCTCTCGGCCAGCGGACCTCCCGAGAGCCTGGCCAGGATGAGGTTCCGGCGTGGCCCCATGTAGTTCTCGAGCACGCCGATGATGTCGACGCCGAACTCGCTGATCTCGGTGCCCTTGAACACCGTGCGACCGGTGCCCTGCATGCCGGGCTGGATCTCATCGACCGGCATCGTGACGGTGGCGGCCGGCAAGACCGCCAACAGCCCGCCCGTGAGGATGAGCGCGAGCATGAACGGTGCGCGAAGTGTCATGAATAAGGTTGAATGCGGAGGAACGCGGAATGCTGTCGACTTATAGCGGAGGGATGCAGGGTGGGTCAAGGGTCGCGGGTCGCGCCGGGACGACGAGCGGCCTCGATTGACACTCGCCGGCGCCCTCTGATAGCCTCCGGACACTGTACGCCACGACGACAGAACGAGTCATGACGCTCACCTCCGCCGCACGTGTTCGCGACGACGACCGATACTGGTCGTGGCGGTGGTATTTCCCCTTTAGGGCCTCGGAGAGGCAGATCTGACCATCTGAGCATCGTAGCGAGCAACGAGTTGTCAGCCTCTTCAGCCCCCGGTTGGAGGGGCTTTTTTTGTGCGTTCGCCTGTGTTTTCATGACTGCCCCAGCCATCTGCGCCACCGTCACCGCCGAGACGATGGAGGAACTGCGCGCGCGCCGCGACGCGGTCGAGGGCGCTGATCTCGTCGAATTGCGGCTGGACGGCGTCCAGGCACCCGACGTGGCCGGCGCTCTGCAAGGCCGCCGGGTGGGGGTCATCGTCACCTGTCGCCCCGAATGGGAAGGGGGGCGATTTGCTGGCAGCGAAGAGGAGCGGGCCCGCCTGCTGCGGCAAGCCCTCGATCTAGGCGCGGAGTGGGTCGACCTCGAGTGGAGAGGGAAGTTCGACGCGTTGGTCGCGGATCGCGGGGGCCGGAACATCGTGCTGTCGTCTCACGACTTCGACCGAACCCCGGGCGATCTCGAGTCCCGATATGCCGCGATGCGGGCGACCGGAGCGGACGTCGTCAAGCTGGCGGTCACCCCGCATTCGGGAGACGAGCTCCGCCGGCTCCGGCGCCTGGGACCGGGCGAGGGACGCCACGTCCTGATCGGCATGGGACAGACGGGCGTACCGAGCCGGGTGCTACCAGGGCGCTTCGGGTCGGCCTGGACCTACGCCGGCAACGCGGTGGCGCCGGGCCAGATCAGCCTCGACCGCCTGATCGAGCGTTTTCGGTTTCCTCGGATCACTGAGTCGACCCCGGTCTTCGGCGTGGCGGGATCGCCCATCGGCCACTCTCTCTCACCGGCCATGCACAACGCGGGACTTGGAGCCCTGGGGCTCGATGCGGTGTATCTCCCGTTCCAGGCGAAGGATGCGGAGGACCTCCTCCGATTGGCCGACGACCTGTCGGTCCAGGGCTTGAGCGTGACCGCCCCGTTCAAGGAGGGCGTCCTGCCGCTGGCCGACCAACTCGACCCGGTGGCGGCGCGGGTAGGCGCGGTCAACACCCTGCGTCGAGTGGGCGAGGGCTGGGAGGGACGGAACACCGACGTATCCGGGTTTCTTGCCCCGTTGGCCCGCTACGGGACGCTCGCCGGCCTGCGCGCGACGGTGCTGGGCGCCGGCGGGGCGGCCCGAGGCGTTGCCGTTGGACTCTCCGAACGGGGAGCGCG
This sequence comes from uncultured Acidobacteriota bacterium, assembly GCA_913043805.1. GTDB lineage: Bacteria > Acidobacteriota > Vicinamibacteria > Vicinamibacterales > UBA8438 > UBA2994. The sequence continues at coordinate 6,155 of CAJWMX010000183.1, forward strand.
GGTGTCGCTCTGCGCCCGTCGCGCCGAACGGGCCGAGGAAGTGGCCGCCCTGGTCGAGGGGGAGGCAGTCCCATTTCCGCCGGAGCCAGGCAGCTGGGACCTGCTGGTGAACACGACCCCGATCGGCA
>CAJWMX010000184.1 GCA_913043805.1 uncultured Acidobacteriota bacterium
GACCTCGAACACGCGGACGAAGAACTCCTCGACGGCGGCCCGGTCGTCGACGATGAGCCGCGCCCCGGCGACCCGGGCCGGGCCCTCAGCCTCGACCAGCTCGATGCCGTTGCCGCTCGGGTCGGTGACGAAGGCGATGCGGATGCCGCCCGTGGCCTCGCCCGAGAACTCCTGGAACGGCTCGTCGGCTTCGGTAAAGCGTGCGAGCACCGCGTCGAGGTCGGGCACGGTCAGCACCGAGACCGGAATCGGGCTCTTGGGCACGGTCTCCGGCTCGGCATAGCGCAGCAGACCGATCCGGCGGGTCGGGTCATCGAACCCCATGAACGGCTCGACAAGGGTGCCCTCGGCGACGAACCGATCGACTTCGTCGAGACCGATCAAGTTCTCGTAGAACGCTGTGCTCTCATCCACATCGACGATGGTGAACTTGGTGGTCCGGACCTCGTGCGGGAAGGGGTCCTGAGCCGCGGCTGACGATGCGAGCGCCAGGACGACGAGACCGACGGCCATCGCGATGAACTGTCTGATCATCGAGTGCATCTACCTCTGGCGGAACAGATCGCTGGCCACGATCCGGTGGATCAATGAACGAACCGGATAGCCGTCCCCGCGCTCCGCGCTGAGGATCGCGTCGACACCGACCCGGTCGGCGAACGCGGTATCCGCTCCGGTCGAAAACACGATGAGCTGCGACACGAGGTGTCGGGCCACCCCATCGAGTTCGGTGTCGAGCAGGTGCCGCTTGTAGTCCTCGAACCCATCAAACGACTCACCGCCAGGAGTGACCCCGCTCGGGTCAACCGCTGGCCCCTCGAGATACGGGTTGCGAACGATGAACGACCCGTAGTCCTTCTGACCACCGGACAGTCGATAGTTGGAGCGAAAACCGCCGATCGGGTCGAACGACTCCAGTGCGAACCCGGGCGGGTCAATCATCCGGTGACAGTTGGCGCAGGTCGGGCTCTTCCGGTGCGCGTCGAGCTGCTCGCGAATGGTGGTGGTGCCTCGCGTATCTGGCTCCAGCGCACCGACCTCGGCCGGCGGCGGCGGCGCGGGACGACCGAGCAGATTGGTCAGGACGAAGTTGCCCCGCGGAATCGGTGAAGTGTTCGTGCCGTTGGCCGTGATCTTGAGGACACTCGCCTGACCGAGCAGGCCGCCGCGGGGGCTGTCGAGGGGCAGCGCCACCTTCCGCATCCTGGTGCCCAGGATCCCCGGCAGCCCGTAGTGCTCGGCGAGCGGACGGTTGACGAAGGTAAAGTCGGCGTCGATCAGGTTGGACGTGCTCAGGTCCTCGGCAATCAGCTCGGAGAGAAACAGCTGGGTCTCGGCGAGCATCGCCTGCCCGAGCCGATCGTCGAACTCTGGATAGAGCCCCGGATCAGGATTGGTGGCGGTCATCTCGTAGAGACGGAACGCCTGCCCAAGGAAGTCGTCCACGAATCGCCGTGAGCGCGGGTCATCCAGCATCCGGTCGACCTCGTCCCTCAGCACCGCCGGCTCGCCAAGCCGGCCATCTGCCGAGAGCTCGAGCAGCTGACGGTCGGGGTGACTGCGCCACAAAAAGTACGACAAGCGCGACGCCAGCTCGATGTCGTCGAGCCGTGGCGAGGCGGACTCGCCGCTCAGATACAGAAACGAGGGTGCGCTGAGCATCGCCCGCAACGGCACCCGCACCGCCTCGATGAAGGGACGACCAGCCTCGAGCACCGGACGGGCCAGCGCAGCGTAGGTCATCACCTCGTCGTCGTCGACCGGGCGACGGAACGCGCGGGGCGCGAATGCGCTCACCGCATCGACCACGTGATCGAAGGGCACCTTCGACAGCTGGACGTAGCCATCCTGATCGAACCCCACCCCGGGAAGAAGCTGCCGCGTGCTCGGCGGCGGCCAGCTATCCAGCAGCGGCCCTTCGATCGTCATCCCCTTGAAGGCGATGCCTTCGCCTTCGTAGGTCTTGAGCACCTCGTAGTAGCCCTTCGACCGATCTTCGAAGTCGAGCGCCGGGTCATCGTCGCCGTCGGCGTCGGCCGGCGCGATCCCGATGAGGTGGCCGGGACGCAGGAACGGCGTGACCTCGACCGTGACGGTCTCGTCGTCGGTGAGGTCGAACCAGCCGATCAGGTCATTGAGGGTGGCGGCGATCCCAGCCTTCATCCCCCGGTAGATCTTCAGGGCCACCGGGGTCTCGGCCTGGTAGCGGTAGGCCTCGACACTGACGCGGTAACGGCCGGGGTAGGGGATCGAGACGCCCTCCGACTCGCTGTGGAACGTGAAGGTCGCCCCGTAGTCGAAGAACGCCACATAGGCGTCGTCGAGCTGGCGCGCCATCCCCTGGCCGAGCGCGATCGCCTGGCTGTGACGATAGAGACGCTCGGACGTCGCGTAGTCGATCTCATACCGCTCGACCGGCGGCGGCGGTCCGGTGACGAGCGCGGCGTCCAGCACTTCGTCGGCCGCCGCCAGGTAGCTCCGGACGTGGAGCGGCGACATGCTCTGGTTCGCCGCGACCGTGTCGAAGCCTCCCGAATCGGCCTCGGCCGGCAGGGTCATCGACAGCTCAGCCCCGATCTCGGGGTCGACCCCGAGCAGGTCCGACACCGTGTGCGCGTACTCGAGGCGAGTCAGCCGGCGCAGCGGCCCCCGCTGCTCGCCACGTGCGGCCAGACTGGCCGCCGAGAGCGCCTGGCCCAGCGAGCGGAGGGCCGAGTCAACCGACGCCGCGTCCGGACGAGGCGCCTCGGCCGGTGGCATCTCGCCACGCTCGAGCCGCTCGTACACCTTCTCCCAGGTCTTGAACGTCTGGGGATCCGACAGGTCGTCATCGAGGTCGACGAGGTTGAGTGGGGTGACCGTGCGAACGCCGTGGCAGCGGACGCAGGACTCTCTGACCAGCGGCCGGACGTCGTCTTCGAAAGACTGGGCCACGGTCGGCTCCGCGGTGATGCCCAGCAGGCAGACGGCCGCCAACGCCGTTGGTTGCAATCTCGTCATGTCGTGCGTCTTGGTTTTTCGTCGCGGATACCGATCGTACCACGTCTGACAGCTCCGGCGCTGGGCGCCGGCTCCACCCATGAGCCGCTTCTGCCGTTTCCTGCGCACTCCCTAGACAAGGCGCGGACAAGGAGATGCACATGACTGGAACGAAACACAGTGGACACCGACGGGAGCACGGGAGCGTGCTGGCCGCGGGCGAGAAACGCGTATTGATCTGGATCGCCAGACGACTCCCGGGGTGGGTCTCATTCGACCAGCTGTCGCTGCTGAGGCTGAGCAGCATGCTCGCGGCCGGGCTGGCCTACTGGGCAGCCGGCACGACTCCGCCCACCTTGTGGGTCGTCGTGGCCTCGAACCTCACGCCACTCGGGTCGACCGACGGAACCCGTTCGGGCCAGCGATCGAGGAAGGCCGCACGCTCGGCTCCCTCGAGCAGCGCCTCGAGCTCCCGGCGAAGCACGACGTCGTCGCCAGCGGCGCGAGCCACGAACTCCGCGCGTTGGTCCACCGCCAGCTCGAGCGCGCGCTCCAGGATCGGCTTCAGCTGCTTACATCTCGCCGTGGTGATGGATGTCACGACGGCCGGCCATCTGGTCAGATCACATCCTCCTGATCGGGCGGATACACACCACCCCCATGTTCACGTACGCGAGAAACGCCGAGCCAAGCGGCCAGGGGATCGATGAGGGGCGGGTGACCGGGCCACGCTCTCCGTGCGGTGAGCCTGGCCTACCGGCGACGAAACAGGTCGCTCAGGACGACCTGGTGGACGATGTCGCGCACCGGGTGCCCATCGTCGCGGCCCCGGGCCACGATCGCCTCGACGACGTCGCGGTCGGCGAACGCCAGCTCGGCGCCGGTGCCGAAGACCAGCAGGCTAGATGCGAGATGACGGGCCACCTGGTCGACCTCGTTCTCGAGGAGCAGGCGCTTGTAGTCCGCGATGCCGGCGAACGGGTCGCCATCGGGGGTCACTCCGCTGGGGTCAACCTCGCCCCCCGCGGTGAAGGGCGCCGGCACCGACAGCTTGAACTCGCCGGCGACATTCTCCCCGCCCGACACGCGATACCGCGTCCGGAACTGTCCGATCGGATCGAACGCCTCCAGGGCGAACCCTGGCGGATCGATGACCCGGTGACAGTTGGCGCACACCGGGCTGGTGCGATGCGCATCCAGCTGCTCGCGGATGGTGGTGGTGCCGCGTGTGTCCGGCTCGAGCGCGCCGACCTCGGCGGGCGGAGGCGGCGCGGGCCGTCCGAGCAAGTTCGACAGCACGAAGTTACCGCGTGGTATCGGCGAGGTCGTGGTGCCGTTGGCCGTAATCTTGTGGACGCTCGCCTGGGTGAGCAGCCCGCCGCGGGGACTGTCGGTCGGCAGCGTCACCCGACGCATCCGCTCGCCCGCCACGCCATCGATGTCGTAGTGCTCGGCCAGTCGACGATTGAGGAACGTGAAGTCGGCGTCGATCAGCTGCCCTACCTCCAGGTTCTCGTCGATGAGCTCCGCCAGGAAGAGCTCGGTTTCCCGGGCCATGGCTCGAGCCAACCGGTCGTCGAACTCCGGATAGAGACCGGGATCGGGGCTCGTGGCCGACAGCTCGTAGAGCCGAAACGCCTGCCCCGCGAAGTCCCGGGTGAAGCGCTCGGCCTTCGGGTCGTCGAGCATCCGGTCGACCTGGGCCGCCAGCGTGTCGGGCCGAGAGAGTCGGCCCTCACTGGCCGCGCCGAAGAGCTCCGCGTCCGGCATGCTGCGCCAGAGGAAGTAGGACAGCCGGGTTGCGAGGCTGAACTCGTCCAGCTGGCCGGGCGCGCCCGCGTGATATAGGAACGACGGGGCGCTCAGCACCGCACGCAGCGCCACCCGCACCGCCTCGAGAAACGGACGCCCCTCGGCCAGCAAGGGACGACCAAGGTCGAGATAGGCGTCGAGCTCGCCATCTTCGAGCGGCCGTCGGAACGCGCGGGGCGCGAACGCCAACACGATGTCGGCCAGATGTTCGTCGGGTGACCGGGTGAGCCGTGGCTGGCCCTCCTGGTCGAACTCGATCCCGGTCAGCAGCGCCCGGGTGTTCGGCGCCGGCCAGTCGTCGAGCAACGGCCCCTCGATGGTCATCGTCTTGAGGACGATGCCGCTCCCGGGAAAGCCGTGCATCCCGCCCCAGCCGTCGAACGGGTCCTCGGGCGGGTAGGGCCCGCGCTCCTCCTCGCTCAGCCCGTCGAGCCGGGTGTCGAGGTCGCCGGGCGAGAAGCTGACGAGCTCCCCCGGCCGGAGGAACGGCGTGAGCTCGATGGTCCGGGGCCCCGTCAGGTCGAACGTGCCGACCATCTCGTCCAGGGAGGCGGCCTGACCGGACATCCGCCCCCGGTAGACCATCAGGTTGAGCGGCTCGTCCGCCTGATACGGGTAGGCCTCGGCCGTCACCCGGTACCGGCCCGGATAAGGAATGGCGACGCCCTCGGTCACGCTGTGGAAGATGTAGCTCCCCACGTCGAAGAACATCGCGTAGCCATCGTCGAGCTCCTTCACCACCCCGAGCCCCAGCCCTTTGGCCCGACTGATGCCGTAGAGATTGCGGGAGCTCGCATAGTCGACCACGTAGGTGTCGACGGGGGGCGCCGGCCCCACGGCGAGCGCGGTGTCGAGCGCGCGATCGGCCACCTCCAGATACGACTGGATGTGGAGCGGCGACATGCTCTGGTTGGCGGCCACCGTGTCGAACCCGCCGGAATCGGCCTCGGCCGGCAGCGTCTGGCTGAGATCTGAGGCGATGGCCTCGTCGAGTCCGAGCAGGTCCTGGATGGTGTAGGCGTACTCCAGCCGGGTGAGCCGGCGCAGCGGTGTGCGCTGCTCGCCTCGCTCGGCCAGACTCGCGTTGGTCAGCGCGTCCTTCAGCGCGGCAAGCGCGGCGTCAACCTGCTGGCCATCGGCCGGCGGCGCCGAGGCCGGCGGCATCTCGCCGCGGGAGAGCCGATCGTAGACCTTCTCCCAAGCTTGGAACGTCTCGTGGTCAGTCAGGTCGACGCCGAGATTGACCAGGTTCAGCGGCGTGACCGTGCGGACACCGTGACACCGCGCGCAGGAGTCTCTCAGCAGCGGGCGAACGTCCTCGGCAAGCGACTGGGCGGACGCCAAGGCCGGAGCCAGGACCAGAGCCGCCAGGATCGAACGGTGGACCATCATGGTATCTCCTGCCGGCGGGACTGAAGTCCCGCCATACGGAACCAACATTATCGCTGACGGAACAGGTCGCTGCCGACCA
>CAJWMX010000185.1 GCA_913043805.1 uncultured Acidobacteriota bacterium
TCCCGACATCAGCCAGCTGACGGTTCAGTGAATCGTCCGGGTCGGTCCACTCGAAGTGGTTCATGACCTTGGCCAACCGATCGATCTGGTCGGAATCGATCGACAGCGTCTTCCCCACGTCCCGCGCCGCGCTTCGCCCACGGTAGGTGATGACGTTGGCGGTCATGCCCGCTCCCAACCGGCCATACCGCTCGTAGACGTACTGGATCACCTGTTCCCGGCGATCACCGCTCGGGAGATCCAGATCGATGTCAGGCCACTCGCCTCGCTCCTCTGACAGGAAGCGCTCGAAGAGCAGGTCCATGCCGACCGGATCGACCGCCGTGATCCCCAGGCTGTAGCAGACCGCGCTGTTGGCGGCCGACCCTCGCCCTTGCACCAGAATGTCCTGCTGTCGGCAGAAATTGACGAGGTCCCACACGATGAGGAAGTACCCAGCCAGGTCCAGCTTCTCGATCAGGTCGAGCTCACGCGCGATCTGGCGGCGAGCGCGCTCGTGATACGGGCGATACCGCTCACGCGCGCCAACCTCGGTAATCGCTCGTAGGAACGAGCTCATCGTGTCGCCGGTCGGCACCGGGTAGGTGGGAAAGCGGTAGCCAAGATCGGCCATGGTGTAGCTCAGCCGCTCGGCAAGCTCACCGGCGCTGGCGAGAGCGCCTGGCTGGTCCCGAAACAAACGACGCATCGCCGCGGGCGACTTTAGATAGCGCTCGGCGTTCCGGCCAAGTCGACGCCCCGCCTGCTCGAGCGTGGTCTTGTGCCGGAGACAGCTCAGCACGTCGTAGAGAGGGCGGTCTTCCGGCGCCGCGAACCGCACTCCGTTGGTGGCTACCAGCGGCACTCGGTAGGCATCAGCTAACGCCATCAGCGCCTGATTGTCGACCGCTTCGTCACGGATCAGGTGTCGCTGCAGCTCAACAAAGACGTGTGACCGGCCGAAGATCCCCACCAACCGGTCGAGCAGTCCACCCACGCCGTAGTGGTGCCCCATCAGGGCCGCCCGCCCCGCCAGCACCACCAACCCCTGAGCGTGCTCCTCCAGGTCCTCGAGGGTCAGCGCCACTTCGCCCTTTGGCGCCTCGAGCTTTCGCCTGGTCAGCAGCCGACAGAGATTACGATAACCCTGCTGGGTTTCCACCAGGATGGGGAGTCGCCAGAATCCGGCCAGCGCCGGCGTGTCACGCTCCGTCCCCGGTGCTCCGTCCCATCCCTTCGAGATGGTCAGTTCGCACCCGACGATCGGCTTGATCCCTGCCGCCTGAGCGGCCTTGTGAAACCGAGGCGCCCCGTAGACCCCATCTCGGTCGAGCAAAGCGAGCGCGGGATAGTCCAGTTCGGCCGCCCGGTCGACCAGCGCCTCGGGAAGCGACGCTCCGTCAAGAAAGGAAAAGGCGGACGCCGCATGCAACTCGACGAACATCGGGATGCAAGAAAGGAGACAGGAGTCAGGAGACAGGAGACAGGAGAGAACGACCGGAGGCGTCCTGCATTCGCCCTAATCCACCATTGCGTCGACGAACCAACGGTCGGTCTGGCGGTCGAGGAAGATGCGATACACGCCGCCGTCGGCCAGCGACACGTCCCACTCATCGCGGTTCCAGGCTCCAGGAGTCGTCGGGGCGGTCTCGGCAGACGGTTCGTGGTCGGAGTCCTGCCACCAGTCGCCTGACTCACGCCAGGGACCCGCGGCTTGTCGCACGGCGCCTCCGGTCACGCGGGGCGCAGTGACACGGACCGGCCGTCCCTGCTCCACCGTAACCCGCGCGGCGACCGGCGCGCGGTAGCGACGTAGCATCGGCCGCAGCGGCGAAGCGCCCGCACAGGCGCCGAGCCGACGCCAATCGCCGTCGATGGGGGTCTCACGAACGGTATCGCTCGTTGTGCGCTTGGCTGGCCAGGACGAGGAGCGGGGTCGAGACTTGGCCCGAGACAACTCCGATGTCTGACCGGCCGGGGCAAACGCTTGCATCTCGACACGATCGGCTCCATGGGAATCGAGTACGGCCGGAGAGCCACAGCGCCCCTCGCCAACCAGTGCCGTCAATCGCGCCATCAGCACCGAGAGCTTTTCCGGCGATGGACGCACCTGTTCGAGTAGCGAGAACTGTTGAGTGCGGGCTGGCACCTGCTCGACACGCACCGTCACCTGGTCGATGCCAGCGGTCGGCGGATGCGATTCGAGATCGAGCAGGATCAACGTGCGCAAGACCTTCGGGTCCTTGATCGACGTCGGCAGCTGGAGCGTGCGGGTATACAGCTCCTTGGTCACCAGCTTCAGATGCACGTGCAACACGGCGGCGCCCACCCCCGCCCGCTCGAGGCGGGTGCAGAGCGGATCGAGCACTCGCCCAAGGACGAACGACAACGGCTCGAGCCCTTCTACCGGCCACTCAAGCGCCAAGGACGACTCGAATCGCTCCTCGGTCGACGCCGGCACCAACGGCGCCTCGTCCTCTCCACGGGCAAACCGCTGGAGCGCCACCCCGCCTGCCCCCAACCGCTCGAACAACTCGGGAGCCGGAAGCCGCGCCAGATCTCCCAGCGTGCGGAGCCCCCAGCGCCGTACGGTCGAGAGCAGCGCGAACGCCGAGACGGCAGGCGGCGTGCTGGTCGCGCTCGTCCCCCGAGGCGAGCGCGTCGGCCGACGCATTCGGGTCGACAGTTCCTGAGACTGTTCGCGAGCGAGCGCCTTCAAGACATCAAGGGAGAGCGGAGCCAACGTCGCCGCCTCTTCGCCCGGCGTCATCACCGTGAGCCCGCTGCGTTCCTGCACGACCAGCAGGGCGGCGGTTCGGGTCGACGCGATCGCTATCCGCACATACAGGCGGGCCTCGGCGGCCGAGCGGCGCAAGCTCTCTCCCAACTCACGGTCGCTGCCGAACATGGTGGTCAACCCCTCGGTATCGAGCACCACCAGGTTGTCGCCATGTACTTCGATGCGAGGCGAATACTCACGGGCCAGACGTACGAGCCGGTCGGTTACTCGGGCGGGGCGAGGCACGCCATCGCCAGAACGAAACGCCAGCCCTCGAGGAGGCGCGAAGAGACAGGCAAACATCACTGCTCCTCCGGGGTGGGATGGATGGATCGCAAAGTGACGAACGCATCCACCGGGCGTCTGATGCGGATGACCTGCGCGCGCGACTCGAGCCCCTGGAAGACCCGACTGCGATCGTGGTCGCCGGCCCAACACGCGTCGGCGTTCCCATCGAGCGCAACCGTATGCCCTTCAGAGCTCCGGGCCACCGGCTCGGACGCCAGCACGAGCCCTACCGTGCGACTGTACTCGAGCACACGGGACAACCTGAGCCAGGTGGTCATCGGCAACTGCCGCAACACCGTCATGGGCACATCGGAAAGATCCAGCGCGACAACGCCGAACCCTCCGGCGTCGAGCACGAGAGTCATCGCCTTGAGCGCCTGCTTCACCGTCTGGGCCAGATCGCGCGTTCGCTCGCGACCGCGAATCCACAGCAGGCTCGACGGATCCAGGCCAGCGGCTGCCGCCGACGCCGGGTCGAACCGATCGCACGCATCGACCAGCGCCACGAACTCTCCGCGAGCAATGGCGGCTCCGCACACCGTGGTCAGCACCCCGGTACGCCCCGACGACCCGGCGCCGACAATCTCAGACAGATGTCCACGCGGGAAGCCGCCATCGAGCAGCTCGTCCAACGCCGCCAGCCCGGTTTCAGCTAAATCCGACGGCTTTCGGTCAAATGAGTGAAATGTAGTGCGGTCGAGCTTTCGCTCTCGCAACAACGATTCGAGTCGGGCAACAGAGGCTGCAGTCATTATTTCGCTTTTTCTTCGCTATCATCGTAGCCTCCTCCCTTGGGGGGAATCAAGAAAAATTGCAATCGCTGTTACCATGGCGCGGGCGGGCCCCCAGTGCTCTTCGAAATCATCGATATCCTGCGCCGCGGCGTGTCGCTGCGCTGTCCCTGCTGCGGATACGGCCGTCTGTTCAAAACGTGGCTCCGAACCCACGACCATTGCCAGGCCTGCGGCGAGCGTTTCGAACGTGAACCGGGCCAGTGGTTTGGCGCCGTCTATGTCAATCTCGGGCTCTCGGTGCTGCTGGGCCTGCTCGGAAGCCTGGTCGCGGGACTCTTCGTGCCACTGTCGCTCTCGCTGCTTCTTCGCGTCGGACTGCCGGTCTCGGCCATGGGCCCACTCCTCTTCTTCCGTCTCTCCAAGGGCATCTGGACGAGCATCATCTTTCTAGGTGAAGGGCTCTACATTCAGTGGCCGAACCGGTAACCTCCTCCGCGACCGCTCCTGCCCCGTCAGCCGCCCCTCCAACGCCACCGACGCGGGAGAAGTCCGGCGTCCTAGTAGCGTTTACCTTCGCCCAGTTCCGCAACATGTGGCTGGCGGCGTTCACCTCGGCGGTGGGCACCTGGATTCAGCGATTCGCCCAGCAATGGCTGATTCTCAGCCTCACCGGCTCGGCCTTCATCCTCGGCCTCAATACTTTCCTCGCCGAACTGCCTCTGCTGCTCTTCACGCTGATCGGCGGAGTCATTGCCGATCGGCACGACCGCCGGCATCTATTGATGGGCTCGCAGGCGGTGCAGATGCTGTGCGCGCTGGCCCTGACCGCGATCGTGTTCTTCGACGTGACTCGGGTGCGCTACATCCTTGCCCTGTCGTTCATCGCCGGTCTGGCTCAAGCCTTCGGAGGACCGGCGTTCCAATCTCTCGTGCCGTCCCTGGTCCCGCGTAAGCACCTGCCCAACGCGGTCGCCCTCAACTCCATCCAGTTCAATCTGGCTCAAGCGATTGGTCCGGCCATCGGCGGCATCGTGCTGGTGTCGCTTGGCATGGCGGCCTGCTTCGGACTGAACGGACTGTCTTTCCTGGTCGTGATCGTGGTGCTCCATTCGATGGAGGTGCCTCGACCGACCCCCGGCCCCCGCAAACCGATCCTGGCCGAGCTGGGAGGTGGCCTGTCGTATGTCCGGCACGGCGGCGCGTTGCTGGCGCTCACGGTGCTGGCCTTCGCCACCACCTCGCTCGCGCTCCCCATCCGCGCCTTTCTCCCGGTATTCGCTACTGACGCGGCGCATCTCAGCCGGATGATGACCACGCTGGGTATCGGTGCGGTGGCCGGGGCGCTGGTTGTCGCCTGGCTCGGCTCGTTCACCCATATGGGCCGAACGCTGCTCCTAGCCCAGATAGTGTTCGGGGGACTGGTGGCCGCGTTCGCGCTCGTCCCGACATCGGTGCTCAGCTATGTGCTGCTCTTTCTTGGCGGCGCGGCGTTGCTGATGATCTTCTCGCTCACCAACTCGCTGGTACAGCTCGCCGTCCCGGAAGAGCTCCGCGGACGGGTCATGAGCATCTACCTGGTCGCCTTCCGTGGCGGCATGCCGCTGGGCAGCCTGCTCAGCGGCTACTTCATCTCGCAGTTCTCCGCCCCGATCGTCATCGCCACCAACGGCCTGTTGCTGTCTGTCGTCGCCGCCGGTTTTCTTGGGTTCGACAAGCGGGTCCGGGAGTTGTAGAGGACAGACGCCCAGAGTTTGGCGAACGCCCTCGGGTCGCCAAACTCCGTAAGGTCGCTGAATCACCGGCAGTTCAGCGACCGGCAAACTCCGTAAGGTCGATGGTCGCTTGAAACTATGACCATCGACCGGCAGAATGAAAACAGGATGAGCATAGGGACCAGGGCGGCGCTCGTGGTGCTGGCGCTCCTCGTCGTGGGTGGCGGCGGCTACGTCGTCAACCGCACCCTCCACCACATCGACCAGCTCAACTCGCAGATCGGTTCGCTCGAAGAGTCGTTGACGGAGACGACCGACGCCGCCAACGCGGCCACTCAGCGCGCCGAGACGGCTGAACAGTCGGCTCGCGAATCGGAGCGCTCGCGTGTACTCGCTGAAGACGACGCGGAGGTGGCCCGACAGGAGGCCGCGGACGCGGACCAGCGCGCCAGCGTCGCCGACGACCGGGCCGCAGCCGCAGAAGAGGCCTCGGTCGAGGCGCAGGCCCAGGCGCAGGCCGCACAGGAGCGCGCCGACGAGATCCGCCGTGTCGCCGAGGCGGAGATGAACCGGCTGACCGAAGCGCTGGGCCGGATCGCAGAGACCCGCCGGACCGCGCTGGGGCTCGTGATGAGCCTCGACGAAGGCTA
>CAJWMX010000186.1 GCA_913043805.1 uncultured Acidobacteriota bacterium
GACGCCGCGGCCGACTAGCCGAGCGGCTGTGAGATAGTGATCTCGTGAGTGTGCTGGAACGTCTCCGGACCGGTCTGCGCCGCTCGACCGACCAACTGGTGGGCCGGTTTGATGGATTGTGGTCTGGCGACGGTGGCCAGCCCGGTGCCTCGCCGGCACCGACGCCGGCCGAGACCCTCGAGGCCCTCGAGGAGTTGCTCATCGAGGCCGACGTGGGCGTGGCGGCCACCACTCGTCTGGTCGAGGCGGTTCGGCTGCGAGCCGACGAGGGGGACGTGAGGGCCTTGGTCCGTGAAGAGTTGCTCGCGCTCCTGGAGACGGCCGACTTCGAGCCCCCCGCGGAAGCGACACCCCGAGTCGTGCTGGTCGTCGGAGTGAACGGAACGGGCAAGACGACGACCGTCGGTCGATTGGCGAACCTGCTGACGGCCCAGGGCCAGCGGCCGCTCATTTGCGCGGCCGATACCTTCCGCGCCGCGGCGGTCGAACAGCTCGAGGTGTGGGCCGGCCGGGTGAACGCCGATTTCATACGAGCCAAGCCGGGAGCCGACCCCGCGGCGGTGGTGTTCGACGCGGTCTCCTCGGGCCAGGCCAAGGGGCGGGACGTGGTGCTGGTCGACACCGCGGGCCGCCTGCACACCAGAGCCAACCTGATGGCCGAGCTGAACAAGATTCGACGGGTGGCCGGCCGGGTGGTTGAGGGCGCACCGCACGAGACCTTGCTCGTCCTCGACGCCACCGTGGGCCAGAACGGGTTGCCGCAGGCGCGGGCGTTCCTCCAGACCGCCGGTGTGACCGGTATCGTGCTGACCAAGCTCGACGGTACGGCCAAAGGGGGAATCGCCGTGGCGATCACGGCCGAGCTTGGAGTGCCGATCAGATACGTCGGGGTTGGCGAACAGATCGACGACCTGCTGCCGTTCTCCGCGAAGGACTACGTCGACGCGCTCTTCGAGCCGGTCTGGTGATGACCGACCAGGACTGGATGGCCCGCGCGCTCGAACTGGCCGCGCGCGGGCGGGGGGCCACGAGTCCCAATCCGATGGTTGGCGCGGTGGTCGTGCGCGACGACGTCGTGCTCGGCGAGGGCTACCACGCGCGGGCCGGCGAGCGTCATGCCGAGGTGGTGGCCCTCGACGCCGCCGGAGACACCGCTCGAGGCGCCACGCTCTATTGCACGCTGGAGCCCTGCTCGCATACTGGCCGGACGCCGCCGTGCGCGCACCGTATCGTGGCCGACGGGGTCGCGCGGGTGGTGGTTGCCGCCGAGGACCCGAATCCCAGGGTGGATGGCGCGGGGTTCGCGATCCTGCGGGCCGGCGGGATCGAGGTCGTGACCGGTGTTCTGCGTGGGCCGGCTCGGCGACTGAACGAGGGGTTCTTCACCGTCCAGGAGAAAGGGCGTCCCTTCGTCACGCTCAAGGCGGCGGTCAGCCAGGATGGACGGATCGCTACAGCGCCCGGGACCCGAACACCGTTGACCGGAGCCGCGGCGCAGCACCACGCCCATCGGGTGAGGGCCGAGGTCGACGCCATCGTCGTCGGCTCGGAGACGGTGCTCGTCGACGATCCGATCCTGACGGCTCGAGGCCACCACGAACGGCGACGGCCGCTGGTCCGCGTCGTGTTCGACACCCGTCTTCGCACGCCTCCCGCGGCTCGATTGCTGCAGACACGCGCTGAGGGCCCGGTCGTCGTGGTGTCGACCCGAGGTGCGTGCGATATGGCGCCCGAACGGGCCGCGGCGCTCGAGCACGCTGGAGCACGGCTCGTCCGGTTGTCCCGGAGGGACCCGGCCGAGGCGATGCGTCGGTTGGTCGATCTCGACGTCTGCACGGTCCTGCTCGAGGGCGGGGCCCTGATGTATCGTGCGTGCTGGGCGGCCCGCGTCGTCGATCGGCTCCGCCTCTACGTGGCGCCGACGCTGCTCGGTCGTGGCGGCGTCGGGTGGTGGCCCGATCACTGGAGGAGCCTGGCTCGCCTCGGGTGGCGCGACGTGGGGTTGGGTTCTGACGTGCTGATGGAGAGCGATGTTCAACGGATTGATTGAGGGCGTAGGCGAGGTCGTGGGCCTCGAGGAGATCCCCAAGGGGTGGCGTCTCTCGGTTGGCGCCGAGGTGGCCTCGGAGCTTGGGTTGGGGGAGAGCATCGCGGTCAATGGCGTCTGCCTGACCGTGGTCGAAAGCGCGACGGGGCGGTTCGAGGCCGAGATTTCGCCGGAGACGGCCAAGGTCACCAGCCTGGGCCAGTTGAAGGTGGGTGGGGTGGTCAACCTGGAGCGGTCGATGCGGGCAGACACCCGCGTGGGCGGTCACTTCGTTCAGGGCCACGTGGACGCGACCGGCACCATCGAGGGCATCATCCACGAAGCGGAGTTCCACCGGATCGTCATCGGCTTCCCCCAGGAGCTGGCCAGCCTGTTCGTCCTCAAAGGGTCGATCGCCGTGGACGGCATCAGTCTGACCGTCGCCTCGCTGGAACGGTCACGATTCGAGGTGCAGATCATTCCCTTCACGTGGTCGCATACGAACCTCAAGGAGAGCCGGGTCGGCGATACCGTGAATCTGGAGTGCGATATCATCGGAAAGTACGTCCTCCACGCGCTCAAGATCGGAGACTTCAACGTGCCCGCCAAGAACGCCGCATCTAACGAAGACCAGCATGGCTGAGAAGACCGCACGGAAACGCCTCGGGGCTCGCAAGCGGACGCTTGCGCTGGCGTCCTCGACCCGTGGGCGTGGATTCGCGCCCGTGGAGGAGGCAATTGCCGCCATCCGCGAGGGCAAGATGGTCATCGTTGTCGACGACGAGGACCGTGAGAACGAGGGTGACTTGACCGTGGCCGCCGAGAAGGTGACCCCGGAGCTCATCAACTTCATGGCGAAGTATGGTCGGGGGCTCATCTGCCTGCCGATGACCGCCGCGCGGCTGGACGAACTGGAGATCCCGCTACAGGTGGAACGGAACACCTCGAAGTTCGATACGGCCTTTTGCGTGTCGATCGAGGCCAAGGAGCGGACGACCACCGGGATCTCCGCGGCTGACCGCGCGGTCACCGCTCAGGTGGCGGCCGATCCGTCGACGACCGGGGCCGACCTGACCCGCCCGGGGCACATGTTCCCGCTGCGGGCGCGCGATGGTGGCGTGTTGGTTCGGGCCGGGCAGACCGAGGCGGCGGTGGATCTGGCGCGTATTGCCGGACTTCAGCCCGCCGGTGTGATCTGCGAGATCATGAATGAGGACGGCACCATGGCCAGGGTGCCCGAACTGCGGCGCTTCGCTCGCAAGCACAAGCTGGTCATGATCACGATCGCCGACCTCATCAAGTACCGCATGAGTCACGAGCGTCTGGTGCGGCGGGCGGCGGCTTCGAAGCTGCCGACCGAGTACGGAGATTTCGAGCTCGTGGCATTCGAAAGCGTGGTCAACGGCGAGACTCACTTGGCGCTGGTGCGTGGCGAGCTGGGTGATGGCGAAGATGTCCTGGTGCGCGTCCATTCCCAGTGCGTGACCGGGGAGGTCTTCCACTCGGCGCGGTGCGATTGCGGTCCCCAGCTCCACACCGCCATGGCGCGGATCTCGAAGGAAGGGAGAGGCGTGCTCCTCTATCTCAACCAGGAGGGGCGCGGCATCGGCTTGACCAACAAGATCAGGGCCTATCACCTTCAAGATCAGGGACTCGACACGGTCGAGGCGAACGAGCGTCTCGGCTTCCAGCCGGACCAGCGCGACTACGGGATCGGAGCCCAGATTCTGAGTGACCTGGGCGTCCGGAGCATGCGCCTGCTGACCAATAATCCGCGGAAGTTCGTCGGGCTGGAGGGGTATGGGTTGTCGGTCTCGGCGACCCTCGCGCTCGAGGTGCCCACTACCGGTTTGGCCCGCACCTATCTGCAGACCAAGAAGGCCAAGCTCGGTCACACGTTGAAGTCCGTGTAGCCCAACCCGGTTTGACAGCGCGTCTCTACGCCCGTTAGCATAAACGGTTGTATTTGAACCGCTTAAGCTAAGAAAACGCGGTTCGTCCGAGAGACAGCGCCCATGTTTGCCTCACTCAGCGAGCGTCTTCAGGAGGTCTTCGCCTCCGTCAGACGCGAGTCGCGCCTCACCCCGGAGGCGGTCGAGACGGCACTGCGTGAAATTCGCATGGCCTTGCTCGAGGCCGACGTCAACTTCAAGGTCGTCAAGGCATTCGTCGACCGAGTGCGTGATCGCGCGGTCGATCGTGAAGTGCTGGACAGCTTGACGCCGACCCAGCAGGTCGTCGCCATCGTGCGTGATGAGCTGCGAGTGTTGCTCGGCGATGGGCCCGCGGGGTTGTCGGCCAGCCAGCAGCGACCCCAGGTCGTGCTGCTGCTCGGCCTGCAGGGGGCCGGCAAGACCACCACGACGGTGAAGCTGGCGCACTGGCTGAAGCGACAGGGACGTCACCCGATCGTCGTCTCGACCGACGTCCGGCGGCCTGCGGCGATCGAACAGCTGAGCGTGCTGGCCTCGGACGCGGGAGTCCGGGTGCATGAGCCCGATTCGGAGACGGAGGTGGTGGCCCGCGCCGAGGGGGCCGTGACGGCCGGCCGGGAGATGGGCTTTGATGTCGTCCTCGTCGACACCGCCGGTCGATTGCATATTGACGACGACCTGATGGGGGAGCTCGAAGCGCTCAAGACGTCTCTCACTCCGTCGGACCTGCTGTATGTCGCCGACGCTATGACGGGGCAGGATGCCATCAAGAGCGCGGGTGAGTTCAACCGTCGACTCGGGATCAGTGGCGTCGTGCTGTCGAAGATGGATGGCGACGCCCGGGGTGGCGCCGCGCTGTCGGTCGTCTCGGTCGTCGGCGTGCCCGTCACCTTCATCGGCGACGGGGAACGCCTCGAGGACCTGCAGCCGTTTCATCCCGACCGCCTGGTGTCCCGGATGCTCGGGATGGGCGACGTGCTGTCGTTGGTCGAGAAAGCCGAGCAGGCCGTCAGCCAGGAGGACGCGGCCAGACTCGAGAAGAAGATTCGGCGGAACGAGTTCACGCTACAGGACATGCGCGACCAGCTCGCCACGGTCTCGAAGATGGGGCCGCTCGACAAGATCACGGAGTTGATCCCGGGCATGAGCCAGATGGCGTCTCGGATGCCGGATGGCGCCGAAGTTGATCCGAAGGCGCTCAAGCAGACTATGGCGATCATCGATTCGATGACGCGTCGCGAGCGCGCGCACTATCAGATCATCGACGGCAGCCGCCGGCGACGGATTGCGGGCGGCAGTGGCACGACGGTGCAGGAAGTCAACCGTCTGCTCAAGCAGTTCATGGACATGCGAAAGATGCTCCGGGCGGTGGGCGGAGGGTCGCGGTTGCGACGTAAGAAAGGCGGCCGTCGCCGTCCGCCGGCGGGTATGCGGTTTCCGATGGGGTAGGGCCAGCCAGGACTGGCAAGCGAGGAGAGAAACACGGGATGTTGACCATTCGATTGAGTCGTGTCGGAACGACGAAACGGCCGTTTTATCGGGTCGTGGTGGTGGAGTCCAGCGCACCGCGGGACGGACGGTTCAAGGAGTTGCTGGGGCACTATGATCCGCGGACCGATCCCGAGATGCTGGACGTGGACTACGACCGCCTGAGCCACTGGACCGACAACGGGGCGCGAATGTCCGATACCGTCCGCACCCTCGTGGCACGGCATCCGAAACCTGAGGTGGCAGAGGCGGATGAGACCCCGGAGACCGCCGCGGCGCCGGCGGCCGAGGCGGGCGACGGCGAGGACCAGGCCCAGGTGACGACATGAGCCGGGCCCGCGACGTCGTGGAGGTGATCGGTCGGGCGTTGGCCGATGAACCGGACGCGGTGTCGGTCACCGAGGGCGATGGGCACGAGGGCACCCGTGTCGAGCTGAGCACGACCGGACAGGACCTTGGACGGATGATCGGACGCCAGGGGCGCACCGCATCGTCGATCCGGGCGCTGGCCGAGCTCGCCGCCGACGCCGAAGGACGCCGGGTGACGGTCGACTTCGTCGATTGATCACCTGCCCGTTCGGGTTCCGCCCTCGACGGCATGGCCGAGACGCACGCGTGGGACGAGATGGTGTCGATCGGGCGGGTCGCGCGTCCGCACGGCAACCGGGGACGCGT
>CAJWMX010000187.1 GCA_913043805.1 uncultured Acidobacteriota bacterium
AGGCGGTGCACCACGGGCTGTGGGACTACGACTTCCCCGCCGCGCCGACCCTCGTCCACATCACTGTGCATGGTCGTGACATCAAGGCGGTGGCCATCGTCAGCAAGCAGGCGTTCACCTATGTCTTCGACCGCGTTACCGGCGAGCCGGTCTGGCCGATTGAGGAGCGTCCCGTCGCCCGGGGCGACGTCCCAGGCGAGTGGTATGCAGAGACGCAACCGTTCCCGACCAAGCCGCCGGCCTACGACCAGCAGGGCGTAGCCATTGACGACCTCATCGACTTCACGCCGGAGCTACGAGCAGAGGCGATCGAGATGCTCGACGACTTTGTGTGGGGACCGATCTTCACGCCCCCCACGCTCATCGACGAGACGCCAGGTGGCACCCAGGGCACCCTGGTGGTGCCCGGACTGGTGGGAGGCAGCGACTGGAATGGGGCCGGCGCGGATCCCGAGAACGGCATTCTGTATGTGCCGTCGGTCCACAGCGGAACCGTGGTCGGTCTCGGCCGTTCCGAGCATCCGCGTTCGGACGTGGACTGGGCCATGAAGGGCGCCCGTCACATTCCAGGGCCCCAGGGGCTGCCACTGTTCAAGCCACCCTATGGCCGACTCGTGGCCATCGATCTCAACCAGGGCGAGATCCTCTGGAGCGTGCCCAATGGAGACGGTCCACGCGACCACCCGGCAATCGCCCACCTCGACCTCCCACCGCTCGGCCAGGGGGGTCGCGCCGCACCGCTCGTCACCAGCAGCCTCGTCTTCCTCGGCGAGGGCGCCAACGTCGGCGCCGCCTTCCTTCCGCCTGGAAGTGGTGGCAAGATGTTCCGCGCCTTCGACAAGGCCACGGGTGCGGTGGTGTGGGAAACAGAGCTGTCCGGCGGCACCACGGCGGCCCCCATCAGCTACCAGACCGAGGGACGTCAGTTCATCGTCGCCACGGTCGGCTGGGACGACATGGAGAGTGAGTACGTCGCGCTGGCGCTGCCGGAGTAAGCGCGCCGTCAGAAGACAGAAGACAGGAGGGAGCCGGAGGGCTTCGCCAGCATCACGGGTCAGGAAGAGCCATGAGAACAGCACGGACGGTCGCAATCATCGTTGGGATCCCACTACTGGCCGCATGCGGGGGAAGCGCGCCGGAGGCGCCGGTTGAGGAGGCGATGCCGGCTGCCGAGGCGGCGCCCGTCATCGGCGAGATCGAGCGACTCGACCCGCGCTTCGATGCGCTCGTGCCGGCCGACGCGGTGATCGAGAAGCTGGCCGACGGCTACACATTCACCGAGGGCCCTGTCTGGGATCGCCAGAACAACCGGCTGTTGTTCTCAGACGTGCGCGAGAACCACATTCACCAGTGGAGCGAAGCGGACGGGGCGAGCGAGTTCATCAACCCGGTGTTCGAGGGCGACCGCACCGGGAAGCGGTCGGTCGCGTCGAACGGGTTGACCCTCGACGCCGACGGCCACCTCATCCTCTGCGAACACGGCTACCGCCGCATCTCGCGACTCGAGGAGGACGGGTCGCGCAGTGTCGTGGTGGAGGCCTACGACGGGGGACAGCTGAACAGCCCGAACGACGCTGTCTTTGCCTCTGACGGATCGCTGTATTTCACCGACCCGCCCTACGGCCTCGAAGGGCTCGAAGAGTCGCCCGAGTGGCGCGGGTTCAACGGCATCTATCGGCTCTCGACCGATGGCCAGCTGGAGCTCCTGGTCGAGGACCAGACCCGGCCGAACGGCATCGCGCTCTCGCCGGACGAGTCCACGCTCTATGTCGCGAACTCGGACGCCGAGAACAAGGTCTGGATGGCCTACGACATTGACGAGTCGGGCGCCTCGAACGCTCGAGTCTTCTACGACATCAACGACCAGACCGAACCCGGCGCCGCCGATGGCCTGAAGTTGGACGTGGACGGAAATCTGTTCGCCACCGGCCCCAGCGGCGTCTGGGTCATCACCCCGGATGGCACGCACCTGGGCACGATCAAGCCGGGCGAGGTCACGGCCAACGTCGCCTGGGGCGACGACGGCAGCACGCTCTACATGACGGCCAGCACCGGCCTCTATCGGATCCGACTGTCGACCCGGGGCGTCATCCCCGGACCGTAGGCGTGTCGCGGGCGGCCGCTAGCCGCCTGCCATGGCGCCGACGACCAGCAGCGGCTCGTCGCCTCGCAGGACGGGTTCGGGAAGTGGTACGTCGGACGGCTCGTTCGACAGATCCTCGCCGCAGGCACAGAAACGCACCAGCGGGCGGCGACGACCGTTCACCTGATCGCGGATGGTGCCACAGAGCACCGGATACGCCCGCTCGATAACGTCGAGCGCACCCCCGAGGGTGACCGGGTCCGAGACGGCGACCTCGATGTCGCCGTCGACACGAGCCAACGTCCGCAGATACTGCGGCAAGGTGATCCGGATCACGGGAGGACCTGCACCTCGACCGACTGGACGCGGGGCAGATCGCGCACGATCGCCTCCCATCGGTCCCCGGCGTCGGCCGAACGGTAGGTCTGGCCACCCGTCGTCCCGAAATACAGACCGCACGGATCGAGCGTGTCGACCGCCATCGCGTCGCGCAGGATGTTCACATAGCAATCCTGCTGTGGCAGACCACTCGTCAGCAGCTCCCACTCGTTGCCCCCGGTCCGGCTGCGGTAGACGCGCAGTTTCCCGTCGGGCGGGTAGTGCTCGGAATCGCTCTTGATCGGCACCACGTAGACCGTGTCCGGCTCGTGGGCGTTGACGTGGATCGGGAACCCGAAGTCGGACGGCAGGTTGCCGCTGCTCTCGTGCCAGTTGTCCCCTCCGTCGTCGCTCCGCATCACGTCCCAGTGCTTCTGCATGAACACCACGTTCGGCCGATCGGGATGCAGCGCCAGGCGGTGCACGCAGTGCCCCACCTTGGCGTCCGGCTCCGGCAGAAACCCCTCGGACTTCAGCCCCTCGTTCTTGGGGGCCCAGTTCTAGCCGCCGTCATCGGTCCGGAACACACCGGAGGCCGAGATGGCAGTGAAGATCCGGTCGGCGTTGGTGGGGTCTGGCAACACCGTGTGCAGGCACATCCCGCCCGCGCCCGGCTGCCACTGGGGACCGGTGGGATGCTGACGGAGGCCGGGCAGCTCCTGCCACGAGCCGCCACCATCGGTGGAGCGGAAGAGCGCCGCGTCCTCGACCCCGGCCAGCACCGTCTCAGGCTCGGTGGACGACGGTTCGAGATGCCACACCCACTTGAACTCCCAGGGGTGCGGGGTGCCGTCGTACCAGAGGTGGGTGCCCGTCTCGCCGTCGTAGGCAAACTCCTTCCCCACCGCTTCCCACGTCTTGCCGCCATCGTCCGAGCGCGGGATGACCTGGCCGAACCAGTCGGTCCACTGCGCCGCGTACAGTCGATCGGGGTTCACGGGAGATCCCGAGAAGTGATGGATCTCCCAGCCCCCGAAGTGGGGTCCGTCGACAACCCACTCCTTTCGGGCCCCGTCCGAGGTCAGCAGAAACGCCCCCTTCACCGTCTCCACGAGCAATCTGACCCTACTCATTTAGTTCTTCCCAAAACCTAAAGCCCAAAGCCTGCCGGTCGCCGACATCGTCGTACTTCGGCGACCTTGCGGCTGGCGGCCAGCCGCATCACGCGGCCGCCCTACGGCAACTCGTCATAGATCACCCGCACCGCCGCCTCGACCCGCGTCGAGTCGTAGTCCGGATAGTCCGACGACAGGTCGATGCCTGCGACCGCCTGATCGGCGCTCCGACCATCCTGTTTGGCCTGACGCACTGCGGCCAGCAGGTCGGCGGTGAAGCGCTGGAACTCCTGGAAGCTGGCCCAGGTGGTGACCGGGATATGCCCTGGTACCACGGTGTCGACCCCGGTGATGGTGTCGACCGCACGCCCCAACGTCTGCGGCAGCGCCACACCGCTGCCACCGTTGTTCACGTCCAGGAAGGGCGCGTCGCGCCACGGAAACATGTCGCCCGTCTGCAGCACGCCGAGAGCGGGATACACGATGAACGTGTCGCCGTTCGTGTGGCCGGCGCCAAAGTAGTACAGGTCCATCTGATCGGCGCCCGAGCCGAGCGTCAGACGGTCGTCGTAGGTCTGGTCGGACAGAAATGCCGCGCCCGCTCCCTGAAAGTTGTCCATCCGCTCCATGTTCGCCTTGGTGTTGGCATGGGCGACGATGTTCACCGATTCCGGGAACCCGTTGTTGCTGCCCACGTGGTCCCCGTGGGTGTGGGTGTTGATGATGGTGACCACCGGCTTGTCGGTGACCTCCCGGATCCGTTCGAGCAGCGTCGGCCCCCACCCGGGCAGCTTGGTGTCGACCACCGCCACACCGCGGTCCATCACGAACACCCCGACGTTCCCGCCACTGAAGACCGAGCGGTCGACCGGTGTGTTGCCCTTGATCACATAGAGGTTGCCCTTGACCTGTTCGATCGTGGCGCCGTCGATGGCGCCCTGGCTGGGCTGCCAGCCGGCCACGCCGACCGACGGCAGACCGACCGCAACCAGCGCGGTGAGGATACGTGTGCGTGCCATAGGAGGCTCCTTTCGCCGTGAACCCCGAGAATACCAACGAGGCGTTGCTCCGGCGTCCGACCGGCGCTACGATGACCGCGACATTCAACCGAGACGGGAGCGACAGCATGAAAACCCACGGACGCATTGCCCTGGCGGTGACTTCGGCCCTCCTCTGCCTGCTGGTCGTCACCGCGGCGCCCTCGATGGGCCAGCTGAGCGGCGCCAACTTCGTGGGCGGCCCGCCCACCCGCGGCGACGTCGACGTGCGCCCCTCGCGGCTGACGTTTCAGCCCGGAGCCCGGTCGAACTGGCACAGCCACGGCAACTTCCAGATCATCATGGCCGAGAGCGGCGCGGGCCAGACCCAGCGGCGCGGCGAGGCGATGATGGAGCTCGAGGTGGGCATGCCGATCTACACCCCCGCCGGTGTGGTGCACTGGCACGGCGCGGCACCTGACGAACAACTGGTCCAGCTCACGTTCAGCAGCGGCCAGACCAACTGGGAAGGCCCGGTCAGCGACGACGACTATCTCGGGCGGTAAGACAGCATGCGACCACGACACCTCATCGGCGTCATCTTGGCTACGGCGCTCCTCGCGCTCACCGCCGGCGACTGGCTGTCGGCCAAGGACTGGCCGCAGTGGCGGGGCGAAGAGCGGCTTGGGCTCTGGACCGAGACCGGCATCCTCGAGCGGTTCCCTGAAGACGGGCTGAAGGAAACTTGGCGCGTGCCGGTGAAGGCGGGCTACTCCGGCCCGGCGGTCGCTGACGGACGGGTCTTCGTGCTGG
Source organism: uncultured Acidobacteriota bacterium (assembly GCA_913043805.1). Lineage (GTDB taxonomy): Bacteria > Acidobacteriota > Vicinamibacteria > Vicinamibacterales > UBA8438 > UBA2994. The sequence goes on from CAJWMX010000187.1 coordinate 5,307, forward strand.
ACTACGTCGAGACCGAGCCGCGCACGATGGACGGCACCGAGCGGCTGCTCGTGCTCGACGAAGCAACGGGCGAAGAGCTGTGGAGCCACGAGTGGGCCACCACCTACCGGATGCTGATGTTCACCTACGCCACGGGGCCGCGGGCGACCCCCACGGTCGACGGTGACCGGGTGTATGTCACCGGCTCGACCGGCCGCATCTTCTGCTTCAACGTCGAAACCGGCGAGGTCCTCTGGGAGAAGGACACCGTCGCCGAGTACGACACCAACATCCCGATCTGGGGCACCTCGAGCGCCGCGCTCGTCGACGGCGATCTGGTGATCATGATCGTGGGCGGTGAACCCGACGGCCTGGTCATCGCATTCGACAAGCGCACCGGCGAGGAGGTCTGGCGGGCGCTCGAAAGCCGGACCGAGATGGGCTATCACCAGCCGAACATCATCGAGGCGGGCGGCGTGCGGCAGCTGATCGTCTGGCACCCGCGAGGCCTGGCCTCACTCGACCCGCAGACCGGCGAGCTCTACTGGGAAGAACCGTTCAACGGCCGCGCCAATCTCACGATCGCCGATGCGGTGCGGAGCGGTTCGTACCTGTTCGTGTCCGGATTCTACAGCGGCTCGATGATGATGCGTCTCGATCTCGACCGACCGGGCGCCACCCCACTCTGGAAAGGCTCCAGTAGCCGCGTCCTCGACGACGACGGCGTCGAGATTGCCGAAGAGAGCGGCCTCCATACCATCATGACCACACCGCTGGTGGTCGGCGACTACATCTACGGCATCGGCAGCCATGGGCAGGTGCGCGGACT
>CAJWMX010000188.1 GCA_913043805.1 uncultured Acidobacteriota bacterium
ACTATCGCCAAGCCTCGTCGTGATCGGGCGGTCGCCCTCCCCCGGGGGCGTCGTCCGCCGCGCCGAGCTGACGCTGGTCGGTGTCGGCCGCGCGGTGGCCCGCGATGCCCGCGACGCGGCGCATGCCGCGTGGATCGCCGTTCGTCGCCTGTTTCGGAGCGACGATCTCACGTTCGCCTCTTCCATCGCTTACTACGCGCTTCTCTCCCTCTTTCCGGTCCTGCTCCTGCTCTTTGCGTTGCTAGGACAGGTGACCTCTGACCCCGCCGTTCACGACCTGGTCGTGCGATTCTTGCTGGGCTACTTCCCGCAGCGTGTCGACTTCATCACGACGCAGTTGGAGGAGGTGCGGGGAGCGAGCCTGGGCCTGGGGCTGGCCGGCTTCGGGATCATCCTCTGGACCGCGCTGGGCGTGTTTCGCGCCATCAGCTCCGCGGTCAATCACGCCTGGGGCGTCGAGACGCGGCGGAGCTTCCTGAAGCACCAGGGGGTCGCGTTCGTGATGCTGATGGCCGCCGGCCTGGTGATGCTGACGGCATTGGTCTTCGCGAGTGTCGGCGAGATGGTGACCAGTACGTGGTTTCCACAGCTCGTCGAGACCGTTCCGGGCCTCGCCTGCCTGGTCGAGCTGGCCTTCCGCTATCCGGCCACGATGCTGCTGGTGCTGGTGGTGGGCCTCATCCAGTACTTCGTACCGAATACTGCCGTCCGCTTCCGCCACATCTGGCTTGGCGCGCTCCTGACCGGGGTGCTCTGGCGCTTCGCGCTCAAGGGCTTCTCCTGGTATCTCGGCCTGGGAGGGGGCACGGTCCACGGGTCGGTCGCCGCCATCGTGGTGTTCCTCGTCTGGGTCTATATCTCGGCGGTGATTCTCCTCTACGGCGTGGAGTTCTCGGCCGCCTTCGCCCGCCAGCGCGAAGAGGGGGTCCGCCCCGGTCTGGTCTAGGCGCCGTCACGGCCCTCGCGGTGCCTCTCTGTCTCCTATCTGCCGTCTCCTGTATTCTTGCTCCTATGCGTATCGCGTACCAGGGGGAGCCTGGGGCCTACTCGGAAGCCGCAGCCCTCCGTTTCAACTCGTCGGCCGACGTACTGCCGAGGGAGACGTTCGAAGCCGTGTTCGCGGCGGTCGAGGACGGCGCGGCCACCCACGGCATCCTGCCGATCGAGAACACGATCGGGGGCACGATCCACGAGAACTACGATCTGCTGCTCCGCCACGAGCTGCCGATCGTGGCCGAGGTGAAGCAGCCGGTGTCGCACAACCTGCTGGTGCTCGAGGGCACCACCAGGGAGATGCTGCGCCGTGTCTACTCGCACCCGCAGGGCCTCCGACAGTGTGAACGGTTCCTGCGAACGCTGGACGTCGAGCTCGTGGCGACCTACGACACCGCGGGTAGCGCCAAGATGATTCAGGAAGGGCAGCTGAAGGACACGGGTGCGATCGCCTCGGAGCGCGCGGCCGAGATGTTCAGCTTGTCGATCCTCGAGGCCGGCGTACAGGACTTCGCGGGCAACACGACCCGGTTCATCCTCGTGGGTCGCGACAATACCCCGCTGGGCGAGGCGAACAAGACGACCGTGGTGTTCACCGTGCCCAACATCGCCGGAGCGCTGTTCAAGGCGCTGAGCGTGTTCGCGCTGCGCGATATCGATCTGACGAAACTGGAATCGCGACCGATTCCCGAGCGACCGTTCGAGTATCTCTTCTACGTGGATCTCGACGCGACGCGCGACGAACTGCCGTGCGCGCGGGCCTTGATGCATCTGGCCGAGTTCGCGCCTTTGGTGCGCACCCTCGGTTCCTACCCGCGCTGGCAGGATCCGGAGTAGTGCGCAACCGCCTGGCGGACGAGCCCAGTCCCTATCTGCTCCAGCACGCCGAGAACCCGGTCGATTGGTATCCCTGGGGTGAGGAGGCGTTCGCCCGCGCGCGCGAGCGTCAGCTGCCCATCTTCCTGTCGATCGGCTATTCGACCTGCCACTGGTGTCATGTGATGGAGCACGAGTCGTTCGAGAGCGACGAGATCGCCGCCGTGCTCAACGAGCGGTTCGTGCCGATCAAGGTGGACCGCGAGGAGCGGCCGGACGTGGATCGGGTCTACATGGCGTTCGTGCAGGCCACCACCGGCGCCGGCGGGTGGCCGATGAGCGTCTGGCTGACTCCTGACCTGAAACCGTTCTATGGCGGCACCTACTTTCCGCCCAGCGCGCGGTGGGGGCGTCCGGGGTTCATCGAGATTCTCACCGAGATCGATCGCACGTGGCAGGAGTCGCGCGACAAGCTGGCGGCGTCGGCGGATGGCGTGATCGAGCGGCTCCGCGACATCCAGGTCAGCCGACAGCAGGTGGGCGGACGTATCCCGGACGCGGCGACGCTCGAAGCCGGCGTCAGCGAGTACGCCAAGGTCTTCGACCACCACGGCGGCGGATTCAGCGACGCGCCGAAGTTTCCGCGGACGGCCGAGCTGCTCTTCCTTCTGCGCGAGTACGCCCGCACCGGGGCGGCTGATGCCCGGCACATGGTGCTCGAGACGTTGCGGCCGATGGCCCTGGGGGGGATGCGCGACCACGTCGGTGGCGGTTTCCATCGCTACTCGGTCGATGCGGCCTGGCGGGTGCCGCACTTTGAGAAGATGCTCTACGACCAGGCGCAGCTCGTGCTCGCCTATCTGGAAGCGGCGCAGGCGGCGAACGACCCCTCGTTCGCGGCGGTGGCCGACGACACGCTGGCGTATATCCGACGTGACCTGACCCATCCCGAGGGCGGGTTCTATTCGGCGGAAGATGCCGACAGCGTGCCTCCGGAGCAGGCCGCCGATGCTGACGCCGCCCGCACCGAGGGCGCGTTCTACATCTGGAGCCAGGCCGAGATCGACCAGCTGTTCGGTGACGACGCCGACGTGGTGCGGACCCGCTACGGCATCGAGCCGGATGGTAACGCCCCGCAGGATCCGCACGGCGAGTTCACCGGAAAGAACCTGCTCCATGTCGCTCGGCCGGTGGCCGATGTGGCGGAGGAGACCGGGCGGACGCCAGAGGCGGTGCAGGCGGTCCTGGATGGAGCGCGATCCCGGCTGTTCGACGCCCGGGCGACGCGCCCACGCCCCCCCCTCGACGACAAGGTGCTGTCGGGCTGGAACGGGCTGACGATCGCGGCGTTCGCGCGCGCCGCGCGGCTGAGTCCCCTGGATCAGCCGGCTCGGGTCGCCGCGCTCGACACGGCGGTGCGGGCGGCCACCTTCCTTCGCGAGCGGCTCTGGGATGGCGAGCGGACCCGACTGCTGCGTCGATGGCGCGACGGGCGCGCCGACATCGACGCGTATGGTGAAGACTACGCCAACGTCGTGTGGGGGCTGCTCGAGCTGTTCCAGGCGTCGAGCGACCCGATCTGGCTCGACTGGGCGGCCGAGTTGCAGGACGTGCAGACCGCCCTGTTCTGGGATGAAGCCGATGGCGGGTGGTACAGCACGACCGGCGACGATTCCTCGGTGCTGCTCCGGATGAAAGAGGACTACGATGGCGCCGAGCCCTCGGCCAGCGCCCTCACCGCGAGTAATCTGCTGACCTGGGCCCACCTGGGCGGCGCGGGCGCCGGCGAGGCGGCCGATCGGCTCGAACGTACGCTGTCTCGGGTGGCGGCGACGCCCGAGGCGGCTCGCGTGATTCCGCTGCTGATGGCCAGCGTGTCGGTGTACCGGGCCGGCGCGCCGCAGATCGTGGTGGTGGGCACACGCTCGGACCCAGGGGCGGTGTCGCTGCATCAGGTGGCGACCGGCGTCTATCTGCCCGGCGCCGTGACGCTGGTCATCGAGCCGGGCGCCGAGCAGGCCGGCTTGGCCGAGCGCCTGCCCTGGGTGGCCGCGCTGGAACCGCGGGATGGTCGCGCCACGGCGTATCTGTGTCGCGCGTTCGCCTGTGAGACGCCGACGACCGAGCCGCGGGCATTCGCCGATCAGCTCGAGGCGCTGATCGCGCACCGGAATGAGGAGGATCAGTGACGACGTTCGACGTGGAAGTGCTGCTGAAGGGCACCGACGAGGTAGTAACCGAGACCGTGAGCCACGATGGTCATGACCCCGCCGGGTGGACCGATGCCGACGTTCGGGAGGTACTGCTCTCGACCCTGCGCGTGTTCGAGCGGGTGAACAGCGGAGAGGAAGCGGTGGGCACGGTCGCCCTTCGCGGTCTGAGCTGGATCGTGACCGAGACCTCCGGGGGCGTGGCCATCAACATCGAGATACCGAGTGGAGCCATTGCCGCCGGACCGTTCGACCTGCTCGCCGATGAGCTGACGCAGATGATCACGCGGGTGATCGCCTCTGGCAGCGATCGTCAGGACGTGCACTGACGCGCCTCGACGTCCCAGCCGATATTTCCCCGTCCTCGGCGAAAATCCCCGCCCTTCTCGACGGTTTCTCGCCAATATCCGCCTGATTCTGGCCAATCCGGGCCCAGGCGCGCGGCATCACCGTTACAACCTTCCACCGGAAGGAGGCAATGATGAGCGTGGTTCTACTCCGAGGGCTCGGTCTGGCGGCGGTCCTGGTGGGGGATGCCTCGGCGCGGCGTCAATGGTCGAGGCGCCGAGGCGGCCGACACCCGACCCACTTATACGAAGGATGTCGCACCCATCTTCCGGGAGAAGTGCGAAGCGTGTCATCGCCCAGGCTACATCGCCCCAATGTCGCTACAGACCTATGCCGAGGTGCGGCCGTGGGCAAGCAGGGCGAGATCATGCGGACCAACAGCGGCAAGCTGATCAAGGCCGACTCGACCATCGTCTGGGACAGCCACTATCACGCGGTGGGCGAGGAGATCACCGACACCGTCGAACTGGGCCTCTACTTCTATCCGGAGGACGCCCCACCCAAGCATCGCCAGGTGCTGCGTTCGTGGAGCACGTTCGAAGGCGGGCGTGAATCTCTATCGATTCCCCCCAACGCGGTCACCGTCACCGAGGCGTTCCATGTGCTGAAGCAGAACGGACGGATCGAGAACTTCCAGCCGTACCTGCATCTGCGGGGGCGCGGGATGCAGATGGAGGCGATTCTGCCCGACGGCGAGCGACGCGTGCTCAGCCTGGTGAGCAAGTTCGACTTCAACTGGCACAACAACTACGTGTATGCCGACCACGCGGCTCCGCTGTTGCCCAAGGGGACCGTGCTGGCGTTCAAGGCCTGGTACGACAACCCCACCGGGCTGCGCGGCAATCCCGACCCGAACCAGTGGGTGGGCTCGGTGACCGCACTGTCGACGAGATGGGGCACGCCTGGGTCAACGTCACCTACCTGGACGACACCGACTTCGGCGACGCGGAGGCCGAGCGCGAGGCGGTGCTGGCCGGTCTGGCCAACGGCGAGAACTAGGGGAGGAGAGACCGATGCGCAACAGGTATCTACGGTTCCTAGTGGTCGCCGCCCTCGTCCTCGTGACCTCGCCGGCGTGGGGCCAGCAGCTGCCGCTCGAGCCACCTCACAAGAACTATGGCCAGGTGGTCTGGCCGGCCTACGAGGGGTGGTTCGAGAACGCGGACGGCTCGTTCGCGTTCCTGGTGGGCTACTTCAACCCGAACAAGGAACAGACCTTCGATATTCCGGTCGGCGAGCACAATTTCTTCTCGCCGGGCGAGCCAGACCAGGAGCAGCCGACCCACTTCGCCTCGACGCGGGGGTGGGCGGTGTTCGGCGTGACAGTCGGCCCGGACTACGCCGACAAGGCGAAGGGGTTGACCTGGACGCTCGTGACCAACGACCAGACCGTGTCGATTCCGATGCACACCGACCCGCAGTGGTATGTCGAGCCGTTCCAGGACGCCGCCAATGGCAATCGTCCGCCGACAGTGCGGTTCGAGGAAGGCTGCCGGGCATTCGAGGGACCGTCGGTCCAGGGAATCGCGGCGACTTACTCGGCCACGGTCGACGAGCCGATGGCGCTGACGCTGTGGGCCGACGACGTCAAGCCGACCGGCTACAACGACACCGTGTCGACGAGCCGCCAGCGGACCCGCCGACGTCAGGGCCTCGTGCTGCGCTGGATGAAGCTGCGGGGGCAAGGCGAGGTGACGTTCGCCGAACAGCGCCAGAGCTTCGAGGAATCGAAGCAGCA
>CAJWMX010000189.1 GCA_913043805.1 uncultured Acidobacteriota bacterium
TCCTGGTCGTGGCACTGATGGCGATCGCGTATCTGCTGGGTCGCGACGCCGGCCGCGCCGAGCAGCAATCGACGGCGACCGCCGCCGAAGCGCCCGCCCCGGGCTACAGTCGCGCCTGTCGCCCTCCACCGTCCAGGCCGCCATGGCCACGGTGTTCTGCGTCCTCGGACTCTTCATGCTGACACTGGGATGAGCACCGACACCTCCGCCAACCCGCACCGTCCCGGCGTCCGCAGCACGATCTGGCGCGGCGCCAGGAAACGCTGTCCCCATTGCGGCGAAGGCCCCGTCTTCGTGCGGTGGATGACGATGCACGAACAGTGCAGCGTCTGCGGGCTGCGGTATCTCTTCAACCAGGGCGACACCTGGTTCTACTGGATCATCATGGACCGCATCCCGATCGCGAGCGGTCTCATCCTGATCGTGTTCTTCGGGCTGCGGGTAGGGACCGTCCCGGCGATGCTCGCCTTCTTCGGAGCGATGGCCGTGCCGCTGGTGTGGACCATGCCGAACCGGCAGGGCATTGCGGTGGCGCTGAACTATCTGTCGCGGGTGTACTTTCCGGATCCGTCGGACGAGTTGCCGAAACGACCCGACTAGTTGATCGGCACGAGCCGCTCAAGCTCTTGCTGCCAGCCGACCACCACGGTCACTCGGTCGAAGCCGCCGCCTTCACCTTCTCCCATCTTGACCATCAGCACCCGCCCATCGGGCGCGATGTCCCAGGGGCGGTTCGAGGGGTAGCGCACGTTGAGGTAGGGCGCACCGCTGAACAGCCGCTGGGGAGCGCCGAGCTCGAGCGGGTCCCACGACTCGCCCGCCATGACCCCAACGTCACGCGTATCCCGCTGGCGGAGTCCTCGATGCCATAGATCTGCGCGATGTGCGGGTGGTTGAGCGACGCGAGCAGCTTCGACTCACGGTCGAAACGGGCCCGCCGCTCCGGGTCGGCCAGGAACGCCTCGGGCAGCACCTTCAGCGCCACCTCGCAGTCGAGCCGGGTATCACGTGCGCGATACACCTGACCCATGCCGCCCTCGCCAAGGAGCGCGGTCACCTCGAAGTGGCCGACGTGGGAACCCGGAGCGAGAGCCATCAGTCGAGCTGCGGGAGAACGGCCCATTCTACCCGGTACGCCGCGAGCTCACGGCCGCCGGTCGTCGTCCCGCTCCGGATCGGTCAGATAGGCGTAGAAGCCGAGGTCGGCGCCGGTCGCGCGCTTGGTGGCCCAGATGATCTGACCGGTGTGCTCGGCCAGATGCTCGACCACGTGGTAGACCGCCTCGAGCAGGGTGACGTCGTAGCCCTGGTTCTGGCGGCGCTCGGCCAGGTCGGCCGGCGTCAAGCGGGCCAGCACAGCGTCCGCCTCGTCTATCGCATCGCGAAGCCGGCAAATCAGCTCGTCGGCTGGCAGCGGCTCCCTCCGGGCGAACTCGGCGTCGCGGTCGCGATCGTCGGGCGCTCCTCCTACGCCGGCACCAACCCACTGGCGAATGTTGCCGCACAGGTGCAGCACGAGATTGCCGACCGCATTCTCTACCTCATGGGCCCGGCTCCAGAGCTGCTCCTCCGACAGCCGGCCGACGCAGGTGTCGATCCGGTCCAGCCTGGTGCGAAGCTGTCGGCGGGAGACGTCCAGAAAGTCATCGGCCAAATCCCGGGCCGCCGGCGATGATGCCTGCATGTCGAGATTGTGACCCCACCGAGGAGGGCGTCACAATAGGGCGCCCATGACTGCCGCCGAGCAGCTCGTCGCGGCGCTCCGCGCCGCCGGAACCGATCGCGTGTTCGCGGTACCGGGTGAGAGCTATCTCCCACTACTCGACGTGCTCGAGACCGCCGACGACGTCGAGTTGATCACCTGTCGACACGAAAGCGGCGCCGGGCTGATGGCGGTAGCCGACGCAAAGCTGACCGCCCGGGTGGGCGTTGCCTGCGTCAGTCGAGGCCCGGGTGCGACCAACGCAGCCCTGGCCGTCCACACCGCCGAGCAGGACGCCGCCCCACTGTTGCTGATCGTGGGACAGCTCCCGCGCGCCAACCTGACGCGGGGCGTCTTCCAGAACGTCGACTACCGCCAGGCCTTCGGCGGGATGGCGAAGCAGGTCGTGCAAGTCGAAGATCCGGCGGCGCTCGCCCAGACCACGCTCGACGCGATCGGCATCGCGTGCGACGGCACCCCAGGACCGGTGGTGATCTCGATACCCGAGGACGTCTTTCCCGTCGAGGTCCCATCGGAGACGCTGGCGATACCTGCACGAGTGAGCCTGGCGCCTGATGCGACCGCCGTCGCCTCGGTGGCGGGGCGGCTGCGGCAGGCTGAGCGGCCGCTGCTGGTGGTGGGCGGAGGCGCGCGCAGCGAAGCGGGGCGACAGGCACTGGCCGCCTGTGTGGACCGCTGGCAGGTCCCGACACTCGTGGCCTACAAGCACCAGGATCTGCTCGACAACCGGCACAGCTGCTTTGCGGGACATCTGGGGTTCGGCCTCCCACCGCGGGCCTGGCAGCATCTGACTGCTTCGGACCTGATCGTGGCGGTGGGCACCAGGCTGAACGAGATCACCACTCAGCAGTTCCGCCTGCCGACGGCCCCCGCGCCGGCCCAGCCGCTCGTCCATGTCCACGCCGACCCGGCGCAGCTCGGGCGGGTGTTCGACACCACGGAGGCCATCGTCTCGGACACCGGCCCGTTCCTCGACGCGCTTGGCGAGCTCGCTCCCACCTCCCCCCCGGCACGGTGGGACGACTGGCGGAGCGAGCTCCACGAGACGTTTCTCCAGCTGGCGCGCTGGGACGCCACCCAGGCGCCCGACGGCGTGGACTTCGGACACATCGTCCAGGCGCTCGCCGAAGCCCTCCCCGGCGACGCGATTCTGTCGACCGACGCGGGCAACTTCGGCAGCTGGCTGCACCGACACTTCCTCTTCAGCGGCAGCCACGAACTCGTGGGAGCGATTTCGGGCGCGATGGGCCTTGGGGTGCCTGGCGCGGTGGCGGCGGCCCTCCGACACCCGAGCCGACAGGTGGTCGGCCTGGTCGGGGACGGCGGCTTCTTGATGACCGGCAACGAGCTGGCGACGGCGGTCCGCTACGGCGCCCGCGTCCGGTTGTTCGTCGCCAACAACCGGAGCTACGGCACCATCCGCCTGCACCAGGAAAAGCAGTTCCCGGGGCGTGTGGCCGGCACCGAGCTCACCAACCCCGACTTCGCCGCGCTCGGAAAGGCGTTCGGCGCGCTCGGCCTACGGCTGGAGTCTCCATCCGAGGCGCTTGGTGTCGTCCAGGCCGCCCTGTCACACGACGGACCGGTCGTGGTCGATGTGGCCACGAGCCTGGAACGACTGTCCGCGTTCTCCACCCTGTCGGCGCTGGCGTCACCCAGCGCGTGAGAAACCCGATGCGAAGGTTCCTACTCCATGCAGTCCTGGCGACGACCGGCGTGGTCGCCGCTCCGGCCGCGGCTCAGCCGCCCGACTTCGATCAGGCCGGCGCACGAACCGCCGCGCTGCTACAGGCGCTGGTGCGGATCGACACCACGAGCCCTCCGGGGAACGAGACCGAGGTGGCCACCCACCTGCAGACGGTGCTGGCCGAGGACGGCATCGCCTCCAAGATCTACGCGCTGAACCCGACCCGGGGCAACCTGGTGGCCCGTCTCGAGGGAGACGGCTCCAAGGAGCCGTTGCTGCTGATGGCGCATACCGACGTGGTGGGTGTCGACCCGGCGCAGTGGTCGGTGGATCCGTTCGGAGGCGAGATTCACGACGGCTACCTCTACGGCCGCGGCGCTTCGGACGACAAGGGGCAGCTGGCGGCCATGGTCGAGGTGCTCCGACTGCTGGTCGCACACGACGTGCCTCTGGCGCGCGACGTGATCCTGCTGGCTGAAGCCGGAGAAGAAGGCACCACCGAGGTCGGCATCGACTTCATGGTGGAAGAGCACTGGGACACAATCGCAGCCGAGTTCGCGATCAACGAAGGCGGTCGGATGTCGGCCGTCGATGGGCAGGTCAACACCATCAGCATCGCCACGACGGAGAAGGTGCCGTGGCGCGGTGTCCGGCTGGTGGCGCGCGGCACGGCGGGGCACGGCTCGGCCCCGCGAATGGACAACCCGATCGTGCACCTGGCGGCCGCGGTCGCCAGGGTCGGCGCCTATCAGCCGCCGATGCGGCTGAACGAGACCACGCGCGCCTTCTTGTCCAGGCTGGCGACCATCAGCGACCCCGAGTCGGCGTTCCGCTACCGGAACCTCGAGGACCCGCTACAAGGCGGCCGGATCCAGGCCGAGCTGCGGCGCTACGACATCACCGTGAACTCCATGCTGCGGACCAGCATCTCGCCCAACATCATCTCGGGCGGCTTCCGGCGCAACGTGATTCCGGCCGAAGCCGAGGCCGAGCTCGACATCCGCGCCCTTCCGGACGAGGACCTGGATGCGTTCCTCGACACCCTCCGCGACCTCATCGACGATCCGGCAGTGGAGGTGACCCCACCGACGAGCATGCGTCCCGCTGCCCCTCCGTCCCAGTTGGACAGCGATCTGTTTCTGGCCCTGGAACGGACCCAGCAGGAGATGTTCCCCGACGCCCTCACCTTGCCGACGATGCTAGTGGCGGCCACCGACTCGGCCCAGGTGCGCGCACAGGGCGTACAGGCCTACGGCGTCGGCATGATCCGAGACAACTTGAGCGGGATACACGGCATCGACGAGCGGATCTCGCTGGAGGGACTCCGCCTCTTTGTCGAATACCTGTACAGGGTGGTGGTCGACGTCGCCGGCCGGTAGCGGCTAGTGGATCACGTGATCGTCAGTCGACTCGTCGAAGAAGTCGTCGACCGGCTCGAGGTGAGGAATCTCGAGGGCACGCACCGACTTGATGGCGATCATCAGCGCCTCGTCAGCCGTGTATTCGACCGACCCATCCCGCAGCCGCGCACGCGTCTCTCTGAGCTGGCGGAGCACCTGCGCCCGATCGAACCGCTGGCCTTCACAATGCTCACAGAATCCCATGCTCATCACCTCGTCGTGGTCGAGTCGTCTCGCCGTCGAGTCCAGGATGACAGATCCGCGGACCCAGCGCCAGTAGACCAGGAGCGGCAAGGTGGTATGCTCGCCGGACCGTGACCAGATGGCGCGCCGGGGGGGCGTCATAACCGCGGAGGAAGTCCGGGCGTTTGCCGAGCGCCACGTCGAGCACTGGAAAAAGCACGACTCGGATGCCATCTCATCCGACCATGCCGAGACCAGCGTGGTCGAAAGCCCCAGCGCCGGCACCCACCAGGGCCGTGAGGCGATCCGGAAGAACCTGCAGCGCTGGATCGACTCGTTCCCCGACATCACCTTCGAAGCCGAGCTGATCGTGGCCGACGAAAACTCGGCGGCGATCATGTTCTCGGTCCACGGCGCCCAGCAAGGCGAATTCTTCGGCCTGCCCGCTGCCGGACAACATCTGGAGTTCCGGGGAGTCCTGATCCAGGAGATCGCTGACGGTCAGATTGTGCACGAACGGCGGATCTACGACTTCAGCGGGGTACTGACAAAGCTCGGTGTGCTGAAGCTCAGACCGGCCTAGAAATAGGTCTTTCAGCCTATTTTGACCACACCGTGCTCTGTATCGGACAGTCTGCCCCCGAAGAGGGACACCAGCAGGGGCAGGAAAGGCCATTTTTGTGGGTTTTTTCTCGATTCGTCCTGGCACGCGTCATGCTCCTGTAATTAAGTGGTGTTACGTCTGCATGAAGGAGCCGTCATGACTCGCCTTGCCATTGTCTTCTCGAGCGCACTGATGCTGGCCATCTGGTCCGGCCCGGTCGCGGCTGCCGACGACGGTCAGGGCCGCGCACGACGCCGGAATGCCGGTACGTCGCAGGGGGGCGGGGGCGGGGGCGGGCGCGCTCAGGCGCAGCGGGCGCCCCAGCGTCGCGCCCCGCAGGCACAACGTCCACCGCAACGGGCGCCTCAGCGCTCGGCGCCACGGGCGCAAGGTCCCTCGCGGGGGGCGCCGCGCCGAAGCCCAGCAACCAGTTCACAGCCACGTGATGGCGGTCGGACCAACAGAGCGGTCGTACCGCGGCGAGCGCCGCGTGACGGGG
>CAJWMX010000190.1 GCA_913043805.1 uncultured Acidobacteriota bacterium
CTCGTCGACGAGGACCGTCTTCCGGCCCTCGTCGACGCGACCCGGGCCGCGGGCGCCTGGGTGGTGCCGACCATGGTGCTGTGGGAGACGGCGTTCTTCGGCGCCTGGTCGTCGGCCGAGTTGCGTGGCGAGCGGCCCGAGCTGCGCTACGTGCCGCCCGAGCTGATGGTCCAGTGGGCGCAGGCGATCGACGACCGGCTCGCCGGCGCGGATCGCGTCGCCAATCGACAGGTCCGTGAGCTGCGACGCAGGATCCTGCGGGCCCTGGTCGACGGGGGCGCTCGGATCCTGCTCGGTACCGACTCACCCCAGATCTTCAGCGTGCCCGGGTTCTCGTTGCACCACGAAATGGCGCTGTGGGTCGACAACGGTATGACGCCCTACGAAGTCCTCGAGACCGGGACGCGCCGGGTGGCCGAATACTACGACGCGACAGACGATTTCGGATCGGTCGACGTCGGACACCGCGCGGACCTACTGCTGCTGAACGCGAATCCGATCGAAGATATAGACAACGTCGCCAAGCGTGCTGGAGTGATGGCAAACGGACGCTGGTTCCCGGAAGCGGAGATCCAGCGGCGACTCGTTGACATGGCGACGTTCTACGGTCACTGGACCGCGCCTCTCTAGCCAGAAGCTCATAGCCACAAAGTCATGTCCAACGCTCAGCCCATGTCCGCTCTCTCACGGTGCGGTGAGTTCGTCTCCACCGCCGTCGTTCCCCCAGCCGCCCGCGATGCGGCGCGCAACGCCGTCCTGGACACGGTGGGCGTCACCCTCGCCGGGTCCATCGAGCCGGCGGCGCGCCTGGTGCGCGAAGTGGCCAACAGTGAGGGGGGCGCGGCCAGGTGTGGCGTGCTGGGGACGGGAGAGCGAACGAGTGCCGGATGGGCGGCGCTGGCCAACGGGACGGCCGCCCACGCGCTGGACTTCGACGATATGTGCTTCGTGTCGATGGCCCATCCCTCCGCTCCCCTCGTCGCGGCCGGGCTCGCCGCGGCGGAACTGGTCGACGCCAGTGGCGAAGCGTTGCTCGATGCGTACTGCGTCGGCTTCGAACTGGAGGCTGCGCTCGGCCGGGTGATGAATCCCACTCACTACGAGCAGGGGTGGCACGCCACCTCCTCCATCGGCACCCTTGGGGCGGCCGCGGTGGTCGCGCGCCTCCTGGGCCAGGACCCGGCCACGGCCGTTCGCAGTCTCGCTATAGCTGCCTCGGGCGCCTGTGGCCTGAAGGAGAGCTTCGGCACGATGGTGAAGCCGCTCCAGGGAGGACTCGCGGGACGCCACGGGGTGCTCGCGGCGCAGCTGGCCGCGACCGGTTTCACCGCCACGGAACTCGCCGTCGAGGGGCCACAGGGGCTCCTGGTGGCGATGCAGTCGCGCGGGAGCGACTTCGGGTCAGAGGTCGAGCAGCTCGGGCTGCGGTGGGAGATCGTCGATGGCGGGATCACCGTGAAGCTCTATCCGTCGTGCGCGGCGACCCACCCGACCATCGACACGCTCGTCGATCTTCGGACCGAACACGGATTCGGACCAGAAGACATCGATGCGATAGACGTGGCCGTCGACAGCGTGACTCCCACGGTGCTCATCCACGACCGGCCGAAGACCGGACTCGAAGGAAAATTCAGCATGCACTTCTGCGCCGCGTCGGCCGTCGTTCATGGCCGGGTCGGGATCGACACCTTCGAGTCGGGCGTTGATGACCCGCAGGTATGCGCGCTGCTCCCCCGGGTCGTGATGCGGGCCGAGCCTCAGGTCGGTGTCGACCAGCCCACGTTGACCGAAGCGGTCGTTACCGTCCGACTCAAGGACGGTCGGGCCCTCGAGCGGCGCGTGCGGGGGGCTCGCGGCTATCCCGCGAACCCGCCCACCCGAGACGATCTGGGGCAGAAGTTCCTCTCGTGCGCTCATCGCGCGCTCTCGGCCGAGGTAGCCGATGACGCGTTGGCTTGGCTGAGCGATGTCGATCAGCGGCCGGTAGCCGGGCTCGTGGAGTTGCTCGGCCAGCCGGTCCCTGCCGGGGTGTAGGCGGTCATGGCACATGCTCGCGTGCGTCGGTCCATCCTGTTCGTCCCCGCGGTGCGACCAGATCGTCTCCCGAAGGCGGTCGCGACCGGGGCCGACGCGGTGTGTCTCGATCTCGAAGACGGCGTCAGCTTTGCCCAGAAAGACGAAGCCAGAGCGCAGGCCTTGGAACTGCTAAAGGATCCGAACGCGGGGCGCGCGGAGGTGGTGCTGCGGGTGAACGAGCCGGCCTCGGATCTGGGCGCGCGAGATCTTGCGGGGTTGCTCGAATCCGGTGTGCGTCCTGATGCGCTCATGGTGCCCAAGATCAGTGGCCCGGAGACGATTCAGACGCTCGACCGCCAGCTCGCCGGGCGTCTCGGCGACCTGCCGCTCTATGCGCAGATCGAGACGGCCGCCGGGGTGGCCAGCGCCGACGCGATCGCGACGGCGTCGCCCAACGTGGCCGTCATGTTCTTCGGCGCCGTCGACCTGTCCGCCGACCTCGGGTGCGTCATCGAGTGGGACGCGTTGCTGTATGCGCGCTCGAGGGTGGTGACGGCGGCGGCGCTCGCCGGCGTCGATGCCATGGACACCCCGTTCCTCGACGTCAAGGCGCCCGACGCGCTCACCGACGAGTCGCGAGCGGTCCGACGGCTCGGGTTCACGGGAAAGGCGGCGATTCACCCCACTCAGGTGGCGCCAATTCAGTCCGCATTCTCACCGGACCCGGACACCGTCGCCTGGGCCAGGAAGGTCGTGGCCGCCTACCAGGAGAACCAGGGCGGTGTCTTGCTGGTGGACGGCAAGCTGGTGGAACGTCCCGTGATCGCTGCGGCGGAGCGCATTCTGGCGATCGCCGACGCGGTCACGGCGTCAACTTAGCCGACGGTCGGGCTGGCTACCATCGCTGGGGGCGGGGTGGCGGGCACCGTCACGGTCTCCCGGGCGTGTCGTTTCCGCATCTGCTCGTTGCGGTCGTGGGCCAGCGCGTTCTGGATCAACGGCAGGTAGAAGACGCCGTCGCCGCAGATGGTCATCCTCTCCTTCGAGATCGACACCCACCCGAGTTCTTCGAACGCCGTCCACACGGCCTCGTGCTCATCGACCACGTCAGTCCCGAAGAGCCGGGCGTAGGCACCGCGATCGACCGACATCCCCTGCATCTCCTGGAACAGCAGATGCAGCTGCAGGTCCGGTCGACCGTAGTGGAAGCCGCGCATCACCGGGTAGCGTCCTTCCCGGATGCACTCGAAGTACTCCGAAATGCGGACCTGATTCATGAAGGCCCAGCCAGGCGCCTGCGGGGTGCCGAAGAAGAACGAGATGCCCGCGTAGCCCCAGCCCCAGGCGTCGAAGCCGATGGCGCCCTGGTCGTCGGTCTGGAACGGTTTGCGGAAAAGCTCCTCGTATAGATAGGTGCTCGTCAGCTCGGAGTCCTGCCGCTCGAAGTCGTATGGCGTGACCTGCCGATAGCCATGTGACTCCAGCACCGCCTTGCCAACCCGGTACATCTCCAGGTTCTGCTCGGTCGAGGGCAACTCGTGGCGATGGTGGCGCGAGAAGGCGGTGCGGCCGGCCACGTTGAGCTCATAGTGGGTGATGTGGGCGACACCGGTGGCCGCGACGGCCTCGAGGTCGCGTACCAGGTGGTCAAGGGTCTGGTTCGGCCAGCCGAAAATGAGATCGACGCTCGCCGGGAGACCCAGCTCCTTGCACGACTCGAGAGTGCGAAACACCTGCTCGGACCGTTGTTTCCGCCCGCTGGCCTTGATGAGCTCGTCGTCCAGTTGCTGGACGCCCATGCTGATGCGGTTCATGCCGCTCTGCTTCATTCCCACCAGCTTGTCGTGGGAGAAGGTCTGCGGAATGCCCTCGAGCGTGATCTCGATCTGGGGCGGAATCTCGAAGACGCCCCGTACGACCTCCATCAGCCGCGGGTACTGGTCGGCCTTGTAGAGGTTCGATGTCCCCCCGCCGAAGTAGATGCTCGCCAGTTCGGCTCCGGCGAAGTGGTCCCGGAACATATCGCCTTCGCGCTCGAGGTAGCCGAGGTATTCGTCCAGCTGGCGGTGGCTCGTGTAGAGCTCGCTCGGGAAAAGGCAGAAGCCGCACCGATCAGGGTCGGTGGGCAGGCAGTACGGCGTCCCGACGTAGAGATTGACCCGCTTCCGGATCTCACGATCCGCCGTGGCCCGGGCGGCCAGCACCTGGTCCATCGGTACCGGCTGCTCCAACCAGTGCACGGGCGACGGGTAGCCGTGGAGCACCTTGTTGCTCTGGCGGCGGCGCCGTTGTTTGTCCACGAAGGCGTGAACCGCCTCGATGCTGTGCATGCTGAATGCAGAAGGACCGGGGGCGCCGAACGGCGCGCCGTGGCGCTGGGAACTCGGCCCTTTGACGACTGGATTGTCGACCGGACCGGAGGGGTTGTCAACCCGAGCCAGCCGGCCGAGCCGAGGCTCGGGAATACGGCTCACCAGCGCCGTTTTTGGTGATGTAGGCGGAAATCCGTTACCGAATCTTCGCAAGTACGGCGTGGTGATGATTGAACTCGACCCGGCGCGGTCGGGCGGGGAGCGGCAGGTCCACCCGCACCTCGTCCCGATCGACCCAGATTTGCCGGATCATCGGCGGGTGGTCCTCGAAGGTCAGACGAATCGGGACCGGCATCCGGAAGTCGGCCGAGACGTCCTCCTGGCGGACCGTGCCCTCCAGGACGAACCCTGCGTTGTCGGCGCGCACGTCCAGGTCGACTCGGTAGGTTGGCACCTCCACGCCGTAGACCCACTGGTCGAAGAACCAGTCCATCGGTTCGCCGAACGCGTCGGTCACCGCCGCTTCGAACGACCGGGTCGACATGATCCCGCCGATGTGGGCCGTCGCGTAGTCCCGCATCATCTGGCGGAAGCGCTCGTCGCTCCCCGTCTCGGGGTCGAGCAGCATCGAGCGCAGCATGTGCAGGATGTAGGCGCCCTTCTCGTACACGATGATCCGATAGTCGAACGGTGTTTCGGTGGAGTTCAGGCGATAGCCGACGACCAGTGCTCCTGACTCGTGACCGTCGCTCCGCTGCAGAGCGCCGGGCGAGAACCCGTAGTGTCGCAGTCCGATACCCTGTCCTATCTGGCCTTCGCCAAGCACGTCGTGCCGCCAGGCGTCGATCATCTCGAGAAACTGGTCTTCATCGTCGAGCGCCTGGAGTGCGTACAACGCGGCGGCGTACTGGGCGAAGCCTTCGCTCATCCACTGGTCGCGATAATCCTCCCAGTCGATGGCGGCGCCCCACCACTGGTGGGCCACCTCGTGGGCGCGAAACAGCTCCGACTCGCCGGTGTGGAGCTCTCCGAAGGCCTGATAGGACAGCAGGAGCAGGCCGGGGAAGGCCTGGCCGCTCTGGGTTGGTGTCTCGGTGGTCAAGAGGGACGAGAACGGGAAGGGACCGAAGTAGTCGCTGAACAGCTCGATCGATGCGGTGAGATCCTCGACCGTTTTCTCCCGGTTGCCGGGCGCGAAGCCCAGATGGTTGTCGTTCCCGTAGACCGAGACCGCCGGCGGCGACTCTCGCTCGACCAGGGTGACATCGAACTCACCGAGGTGGAACGACATGTTCCGCACCGGCTCGTCGGTGACCCAGCGCATGATCCGGGTGTCGTCGACCACCGTTTCGTCGGTCATGACGCCGCCACTGGCCACCTGGTAGCGGTCCGGCATCCGGAACGTCAGGTCGAGCTGCGTGAGTCGGCTGTCGGGGTGACGCGGCTGCCAGTAGATGGTGTCCTTGAGCAGGAAGTCGCGGCTGGCGCGCAGGCGTTCGAGCAACTCGCCCTCGTAGGCCAGCTGCACGACGAAGCGCTCTCCTGCCTGGAATGTGCGCGGTAGCTCAAGCGTGACCCAGGGCTCGAAGACATCGTCATCCATGAGCCGATCGTCCCGTTCGCGGACGAACGGGACCGGTTCGCCTAAGATCGGGGTCGGTTCGTCCGGTTCGAGCGGGTCAGACCCAACACCTTCCGGCGGTGCGGCCAGCAGGGGCACTTCGGCCTGGATA
>CAJWMX010000191.1 GCA_913043805.1 uncultured Acidobacteriota bacterium
CTTTGGGACGACCCGCCAGGTCAGCCAGCCGCGTCCGCGCCTTGCGGGCCACCGGCTTCGAACGAGCGCGCACGGCGATGGTCTGCAGCAAGGTCAGATCGTCGCTGCCGTCGGGCGCGACACGCTCGAATGCCGCCACCGCCACATCCCGGTGCTCGCTCTTGACGGCCACCGCCAGCAGCTCGTCCCGGTCGTCGAGCCGTTCGAGGGCCGCGCGACGGGTGGCCGCCAAGGCGGCGCGCCGCGCCACCGCGCCAATCGTCTTTGGTCGCTCCAGTCGGGCCAGGGCGGCCAGACTCACCGCCTCCGTTTCGGCGGTCCTGGCCACCTCGCCGAGGTCCCGGGGCGTCGCGAGCACCGCCACCGCCTGGGTCGCCCGCTCCGGCTCCTCGGTCGACAGCGCGATGTCGCGCAGCACCGCCGCCGCCTCGTCGCGGACACTTTCATCCTGCTCGGACGCCTGGATGCGCCCGAGGGCGTCAAGGTCGGTCAGTCGCGCCACGGCCGCCGCGCGCACGCCGGGGTCGGCATCCTCGGAGGCAATCGCCGTCAGGAGATCCTGAGCGTCGTCCTCGAGGTTATCGACCGCCGAGGCACGCACTGACGGATCGTCATGCTGCCACTCTGGCTGGCCACGAAATCGATCAAGCAGGCTCATGTTGGTTCCGACACACGGACAAAATCAGGGCGCGGCCCACACTGGACAGCACTCCATTGAATTATGCATACTCGGGGCCTGGCGGGCGTACTTAAAAGCACGCCGAAGAACAGGGCTGTTTACGCCTTCAACGGCCCAGAGTTCTACGCCTGATTGGATCAGACATACCAAATTTTGAATGAGCGGGGCCATTCCGGACGCCGCTCCTTGTCCAGCCAGAGGAGATCGCCGTGTCTCTACGACAGCTGCTTGCCCTGACCGCCATCGGTCTCGCGTCGACCGTCGGCGCCCTTGAGGCGCAGGCTCAAGACAACCCGGTCGTCGTCATCGAAACCAGTCTGGGCACCATCACCGCCGAGCTCGATCAGGCGAATGCGCCGATTTCGGTCGAGAACTTCCTGTCCTACGTCGAAGAAGGCGCCTACAGCGGCACCGTTTTCCACCGGATCATCAAGGGGTTCATGGTTCAGGGCGGCGCGTTCACCGCGGAGATGGAACAGCTCCCCTCCCGTGACCCTATAAAGAACGAGGCGACCAACGGCCTGACCAATGACCGGGGCACGCTGGCCATGGCGCGCACCAATGTCGTCGACAGCGCCACCCGTCAGTTCTTCATCAACACCGTCGACAACACCGCGCTGAACAATCGGGGGACGACACCGCAGACCTACGGGTATGCCGTCTTTGGTCGTATCACCGAAGGACTTGATGTCGTGGACCAGATCGAGAACGTGCCCACGGGCTCGCGTGGGCCGTTCCGCGACGTGCCGAACACCCCCGTGGTCATCGAGTCGATCACCGTCCAGCAGTGACCCGCGGCCGCCGCGGGCTAGATCACGCTTCAGGAAAGAAGGGCCCGATGCCACTACGTGTCGCCTCATTCGCTCTCATACTGTCGCTTCTGGGCACGGTTACCACCGTCCTGGCCCAGGATCCGCCCCCGAATCCCCGCGTCATCGTGACGACCAACATGGGCGAGTTCGAGATCGAGCTCTACCGGGATCAAGTCGCGGCGACGGTTGTGAACTTCCTGACCTACGTGATCGAGGGCTACTACGACGGTACGGTGTTTCACCGGGTCATCCGGGACACGATCGTCCAGGGCGGCGGCTTCACGGTCGACGCCGAGGAACAGCTCGCGCCGAAATCCGAAGGCCTACGCGGCACCATCGTCAACCAGGCGAGTCGCTCGCTCCAGAACCGACGGGGCACCGTGGCCATGGCGCGGGGAGGCGGGGCGAACACCGCGCGCCAGCAGTTCTTCATCAACCTGGAACACAACCTGAGCTTCGACTTCAAGAACCCCACCGACGCCGGCATCGGCTACGCGGTGTTCGGGCGGGTCACCGAGGGCATGAACGTGGTCAACGAGATCGGCCGCGTGCGCACCGGAAGCCAGGGCCCACTGCTCGACGTCCCGAACGACCCGGTGATCATCGAGTCGATCCGGCGGGTCGAAGTCCCGGCGCAATAGCCGACGCCGGGAGTATCATGACGGCGGAACAGCCGCTCTCACGCGTAGGGCGTGCGGACCCCGTCCCGCCGTTCCATGTCCAGCCCACACCACGACGATCACGCCGCACTCGAGCACCGGGTGCTGCAACTCGTCGGCCAGCTCGTCGGTGAGGTCCGCCCCGGCTCGGCCGCGGCCGGGATCGGGCCCGATGACACCCTTGAGCGCGACCTCGGGCTGGGCTCGCTCGAACGGATCGAGCTGGTCTCGCGCGTCGAGCGACAGCTGGGCGTCCGGCTGAGCGACGCCACCATCGCCTCGGTCGAGTCGCCTCGCGACCTGGCCCGAGCCATACGCACGGCGGAGCCGGCGCTCGACGAGAGCCGACCACGGATCGTCACGCCGCTCGACCTGGCCACCCCGGCGCCAGACGACGCCGAAACCCTCGTCGACGTCCTCCGCTGGCACGCTCGGGAGCATCCGGAGCGGACCCACATCTTCCTCCGTGAGGAGGACGGCAGTGAGCTCCCGATCACCTACGGGCAGCTGTGGCGTCGCTCGGTCCGCGTCGCCCACGCGCTCGGTCGACGTGGCATCGGCCGCCGCGACACCGTCACGCTGATGCTTCGCACGGAACCAGCGTTCTTCCCGGCGTTCTTCGGGACGCTGCTGGCCGGAGCGGTGCCGGTGCCGATCTACCCGCCGTTCCGGCCGGATCGGATCGCCGAGTACGCGGAACGACAGGTCGGCATCCTGTCCAACGCCGGCACGCGTCTGATGATCACCTTCGCGGAGGTCGAGCGTCTGGCCAGCCTGCTGCGCGGACGCATCCCGACCCTGTCTGACGTCACCACCCTCGACGACCTCTGTCCCGACCTGGACGAAGCGGGCGGCGAGCTCCCCGCGGCGCCCCCGATCAGCCTGGCGGCGGACGATCCGGCCCTCATCCAGTACACCTCCGGCAGCACGGGCCAGCCCAAGGGCGTCCTCCTCACCCACGGCAATCTCCTCGCGAACGTCCGGGCGATCGGGGAGGGGCTCGAGATCCAGCCGGATGACGTCGTCGTGAGCTGGTTGCCGCTCTATCACGACATGGGCCTGATCGGAGCATGGCTCGGCACCCTGTATTTCGCCATCCCGGTGGCCATCCTCTCGCCGCTCACCTTCCTGGCTCGTCCAGCGCGGTGGTTCTGGGCGATCCAGGCCCACCGAGCCACCGTCGCGGTCGGCCCCAACTTCGCGTTCGACCTGGCGGCAAACAAGATTACCGACGAGGAGATCGACGGCGTCGACCTGGGCTCGATCCGCCTCATGCTGAACGGATCGGAGGCGGTCCTGCCGGCGACCCTCGAGCGGTTTACCCGCCGCTTCACCGGCGTGGGTCTGAGGCCCGACGTCATGCGGCCGGTCTACGGGCTCGCCGAATGTTCAGTCGGTCTTACCGTCACGCCGCAACGCCAGCCACCGCGTGTGGATCGGATCGCCCGGACGTTCCGGCAGGACGGCCGTGCGGAGCCGAGCGAGACAGCCGACGCCCTGGCGTTCGTGGCCTGCGGGCTCCCCCTGCCCCGGCACGAGATCCGTATCGCCAATCCGTCCGGCGCCCTGCTCGAAGAGCGACGGGAGGGGCGCGTCCAGTTCCGCGGCCCCTCGATGATGTCCGGCTACTACCGGAATCCCGAAGCCACGGCTGCGATCACGACCGACGACGGCTGGATCGACTCTGGCGACCTCGGCTATCTGGCCGATGGTGAGCTGTTTCTGACCGGGCGGCACAAGGACGTCATCATCAAAGCCGGACGAAACGTCTACCCCCACGAAGCCGAAGCGATCGTGGCCGGGATCGACGGAGTACGGAAGGGATGCGTCGCGGTCTTCGGCGTGGCCGATGAGGAGGCGGGCACCGAGCAACTGGTCGTCGTGGCCGAAACCCGCGCCAGCGACCCGGGGACGCGGGAGAACCTCCACCAGCGCGTGCTCGACCAGGTCACGACCGCGCTTGGCCTTCCTCCGGATGTCGTCGTCCTGGCCAGGCCGGGCGCCGTCCTCAAGACCTCGAGCGGCAAAATTCGGCGCGCGGCCACCCGGGACGCGTATCTCACCGGGCGGCTCGACGGGGGCACCGGCTCCATGGCCCGACAGTGGGTCAGACTGGCGTGGGGCGCCGTGGCCGGCCGCCTCGCGCAAGCCGCCGCGCTGGCGGGCAGCATCGTCTACACCGGATACATCCTGGCGCTCCTGCTGGTAACCGTACCGGTGGTGTGGGCGCTGGTGGCCGCCAGCGGGTCGGTGTCCACCGCCAGGGACTGGCTCAAGCGCGCGGCGCGCTGGGTGGTGGCGGTCTCCGGCTGCCGGCTCGAAGTCCGGGGTCTCGCCCACCTCGACAACCTGGAGCCGGCGATCTTCGTCGCCAACCACGCGAGCTTCCTCGATGTGGTCGTAATCCTGGCCACCCTGCCGGTGGATGTCCGCTTTGCAGCGAAGGGGAGACTGACCACCTACCCCGTCCTCAGCACCATCATCCCGAAAGCGGGCTATATCGCCATCGACAAGAGCGCGCACACCGAGCAGATGGAGGGCGCCGACGAGGTCAGCAGCGCGCTCGGGGCGGGTGAATCGATGTTCGTGTTCCCCGAGGGCACGTTCGTCCGAGCGCCGGGACTGCTCCCGTTCCGCCTCGGCGCCTTCCGGGCGGCGGTCTCGGCCGGACGGCCCGTCGTCTCGATTGCTCTGGCTGGAACCCGGGACATCTTCCCGGCCGACACCATCCTGCTTCGACCGGGCACCGTCACGCTCACCGTGCACCCCCCGCAGGCGCCGACCGCCGACAACTTCGAAGAGGTGGTACGGCTACGCGATGACGCTCGTCGTCGGATCTCGCGGGTCGTGGGCGAACAAGCGGGATGACGACCATCCAGCACGTGATCCTGAGCCTCGGCATGGTCACCTTCAGCCTGGTCGGGCTGATGCCGCCGTGGATGCACGCGCGGGTCGACGCTCCGGACGTCCGGGTGGCCGCCGGGAGCGCGTTCATCACCGTTGGCGCTCCGGTTCGTCCCGACACCGCCGATGACGGACAGCGACGCCGCGGCCTGCCGACCTACCGGGGTCTGCCGTTGAGACGGTGGGAGTCACGCATCGACGGACGACGTCTGGCGATGCGCTGGGGCGGCGTGGTGGGAGCGACGGCGGTTGGAATCTGGTTGGCGTCACCGGTCCGGCGACGGCGAGCGCCGGCAGACCGCTAGCGATAAGTCTCGGACGGCTGGCTCCTCCCTCGGGCTTGTTGTCAAGACGGATGAAGGGCAAGGCGCAAGGAGGGAGCAGGCTGGGTGCCTGTGACCGACCAAGCAACGCCGACACGCACCCGTGTCGACAACAAACCTACGGCGTCAGCACCATCCGGCCGACGGCGGCACCGTCGCGCAGGTCGTTGAGCACTGACTGGGCATCGGACATCGGCCTGGGCCGCACCGGAATCGGCTCGATCTTTCCACTCCCGACCAGCGCCATCAGTTCCCGCATCTCCTCGGGTGAGCCGACATACGACCCCTGGACGGTCAGGCTCCGCAGGGGCCAGAGCGGCAGCGAGGCCGTGAGCTGGCCGCCGAATAGCCCGACGATCACCAGGAACCCGCCGGTCGAGAGTGCCCGAAATCCCAGATTGGCGCTGGTTTCCGCCCCTACGAAGTCGATGGCGGCCGGCGCGCCTCCACCGGTCAGGCTTCGAATCTGGGCCACCGCGTCATCGTCACGCGCGTTCACCGGAACGGCGCCAGCGTCGGCGGCGGCCCGCAAGGTCGACGGGTCGACGTCCACCGCGATGAGGATGGCGCCGGTCACCACCTGCGCGAGACGGAGGGCCGCAAAGCCGCCCCCGCCAAGCCCGATGATGACGAGGTAGCGGCCCTCGGCTCGCGGCCGCACCT
>CAJWMX010000192.1 GCA_913043805.1 uncultured Acidobacteriota bacterium
ATGTATCTCTGGGGGCACTCGATGGGGGGCGCCGGCACCTACCACCTGGCCGCCAGACACCCCGATCTGTGGGCCGCCGTCGGGGTGGCCGCCCCGGCGCCGTCAGCCTCGTCCGACGAGCTCGAGGCGTTCCGGCACGTCCCGATCATCGTGCTGCAGGGCGATCAGGATCAGCTGATCAACCGCACCGTCGAGTGGGTGGCCAAGATGCGCGAGCTTGGCATGCAGCACGTGTATGTCGAGGTGAAGGGGGGCGATCACTCGCGGTTCATCAACGCGGACCGCACGATGATCGAGAAGATCTTCGCCTTCTTCAACATCGCCAACAAGAACCAGCGGGAAGCGACAACCAACTAGACGAGGTTGCTGCGGCGTTCGAGGAGCACGACGTCGCGCCAGCGGTCGCCAAGTCGGCCGAGGCGTTCGCGCGTCCCGACCACGCGGAAGCCGCACGCCCTGTGAAGCGAGAGCCTGGCGGTGTTCTCCGGGAAGATGCCCGCTTGCAGCGTCCAGAGGCCCTCGCGCTCCGACGCCTCGACGGTCGCTTCGAGCAGGAGCCGTCCCACGCCCTGTCCCCGAGCGGCGTCGGACACATAGACGCTGGTTTCGGCTACCCCGCCATAGACGCAGCGGCCCGACACCGGGCTGAGCGCAACCCAGCCCACGACCGCCGGGCCCTGGCGGGCCACCAGTCGAGCGGTGGCCAGATGAGCGGCATCCCAGTCCGTCCAGCTCGGCACGGTCGTTTCGAATGTGGCGTCGCCGGTCTCGATGCCGGCACGGTAGATCTCCCCGACCGCGTCCCAGTCGGCGGCTGTGAGTGTCTCGAGGACGAGCCGGGGAGTCACGACGCGGCCCCGGTGGCCTTCAGCGCGGCAGCCGGAATCGTCTCGTTGAGCGCGCCACTCCTGTAGCCCAGCGGGTCAATCTCGATGGTCGTGAAACCCGCGTCCCGCAGCCGCCGCGTGACCACCGCAAGGACCTTGGGACCGGACAACCGGGCGATCTCGCTCGAGTCGACTTCGAGCCGCGCGGCTTCGCCGTGGTAGCGGACTCGGCACACCTTGAAGCCGAGATCGCGCAGCGCCCGCTCGGAGTCCGCCACCTGTCGCAGCCGGTCGGGTGTGATCTCGGTCCCGTAGGGGAACCGGGAGGAGAGGCAGGCCAGCGCCGGCTTGTCCCAGATCGGGAGCTCGAGTCGGTGCGCGGCCTCGCGAATATCCGCCTTCGTGAATCCCAGCTCGTCGAGCGGCGACCGGACCCCTTGTTCCCTCGCCGCCTGTCGTCCCGGTCGATGGTCTCCCCGGTCGTCACGGTTGAAGCCGTCCAGGACGTGTGGGATACCGAGCCGGCGGGCCGCCGTCACCGCCTGTCCGTAGACCTCGACCTTGCAGAAGTAGCAACGGTTGACCGGGTTGGCCCGGTAGCGGGCGTCGTCCAGCTCGTCGGTATCGATGAGGAGGTGACGCGCGCCGAGGCGTTGGGCAACACGGGTGGCGCTGTCGCGTTCCTCCGGCGCGAGGCTGGGAGAGACGGCGGTGAGTCCCAGCGCATCGGAACCCAGCACCGCGACCGTCTCGGCCAGCAAGTAGCCGGAGTCGACCCCGCCGGAGAAGCAGACCACCGCCTGGCCAAGCTCGCCGAGGCACGCTCGCAGCTCGGTGATCCGGTGATCGAGACTCGACATACAATGGGGTCCAAGGCGGTTCGAGCTCCCAGTATAGCCCCGCGCGGGCAGGGCGTCGGGCGCCCCTGACGCGATGCTTTCGGACACCACCGTCTCGCTGCTCCTCACGAGCGCCGCCGGTCTCGCGACCTTCCACACGCTCATCGGGATCGACCATTCGTTGCCGTTCGTGGCTCTCGGTCGCGCCCGCGGGTGGACCCTGCACCGGACGCTGTGGGTTACCGCGCTCTGTGGTCTGGTGCACGTGGCCTCGTCGGTGGCCATTGGCGGTGTGGGTATTGGGCTCGGCGTGGCGCTCGATCAGCTGACGCTGCTCGAATCGAGTCGAGGCCGCCTGGCCGCCTGGCTCATGATGGGGTTCGGGCTCGCCTACGCCGCGTGGGCGCTCTGGCGAGGCGAACGCCCACACGTGCACACGGCCCGTCCCACCACCTGGGCGCTGTTCCTGATCTTTGCCTTCGGCCCCTGCGAAGCGCTGATTCCCCTGATGATGGTGCCCGCCGCCGAGGGAGCCTGGCTGGTGCTTGGCGCGGTGGTCGTCGTCTTCGGCGTCTGCACCATCGGCGCGATGCTCGTCGCCGTCGCCCTGGGCTACGCCGGGCTTAGTCAGGCGCGTCTCCCCTATCTGCAGGCGCGTGCCGACCTCGTGGCGGGGCTCGCCGTGGCGGCCAGTGGCGCTGGCGTGTTGTTCCTCGGCCTGTAGCCGTCCTACTACTACTAGGGGGCATTGGCCCCGCTATCCAACATGTCGTAGCCGGTCCTTGACATCGGCGGATCCTCCGCCCATAGTGGATGAGCGGCGCCGGGGCCCGACAGTGCGTCGCCGATCTGCATGCCGTGTGCCCAGACACGGCGGGAGCGGGCGCGCCGCCAGCGGGCGGGGCGCCGTGCCAGGCTCATGACCTCAACCGAGTATCGCGAGATGCGTCGTCGCCTGTTGCGAGAGCGTCAGCTCGGCCTGCTGGCGATGGACCAGCTCACCGACCCCGCGCTGGGTGTATCCGCGCCGTCCGAGACGCGGGTCCCGGAGTCGTCCGATCCGGCCCCGTCATCGGTCGCACCGCTCGCCACCGTATCGTCACACTAGCGGCAACGCCTCGACGTTGGGCGCGCTGGCTCCGGGGGCTATAGTGGCCCCGTCGGAGCCGCCATGATGCACACCCGCCCGGACCGTCACGACACGACCGTCGTCGAGGCCGGGAACGGGTGCGCCAGGTCCCGGACCACCGGGACCGGGGTGCTGGTCCCGCGACGGTCCACCCTCGACGGGTTCGCCGAGACCGTGGCCACCACGACCGGCGTGGCTATTGCCGAGCTCGACCCTCTGACCGCGCTCCACATTCAGACGCAGAACACGCTCTACGAGGTCACTGTGCCTCGGCCGCCGCTGGCTCGTGTGCTCGTCCGCGGCGGGCGGTTCTTTCCCGAACTGACCGAGGCGACGTTCGGTGGCTCGAGCTTCGGCGGGAGCTGCGTAAAGTTGGCATGGTTCGGCGTCGGACTGCACCTCGAGTTCCATGTCCGGGCCGAGTGGATCGTCACCTCGCGCGTACGGTCCATCGCCATCCTCGACGCCACGGCAGCGCACGGTCCCTTCTAACCACCTCCGCTGCAGCGTTCGCCAGAATGCGGTAGAGTGCCGCCGCGAATCCCCGCAGGTGGTCGTTGCGAGGTCGTCGAGCGCCCGAGCCCGTCGGGTCACGTTGTCACAGATGCGCGAGCCGACTGTTGGTCTACGACGTAACCCTCATCATCATCGGGCTGCTGCTGGTTGGCAAGGGAGGCGACCTGTTCGTGGACGCCAGCGTCTACATGGGGAAGCTGTTTCGCATCCCGAGGTTCATCATTGGCGGCACGCTGGTCAGCCTGGCAACGACCACGCCGGAGCTGGCGGTCTCGGCGATCGCCAGTGCGGCCGGCGATTCAGGCATCGCCCTTGGCAATGCGGTCGGATCCTGCGTCTGCAACATCGGCTTGATCGTGGGGACGGTGGCGTTGCTGACCCGGGTGGAGGTGGAGCGGCGTGATCTCCTGCGACGCGCTGCCTGGATGGTGTCGGCCGGCGTGCTGGTGGTGGTCTTCACCTGGGATCGCACGCTCAGTCGACCGCTGGCCGCTGTGCTCCTGGTACTGGCCCTGGCCTACCTGAGTTGGGACTACCTGGGTCTGCGCGCGCTCCGTCGAGACGAGTGGACCGAGGTCGTAGCCGCGGACCCGACGGCCTTTCTTTGGCAGGTCGGGCAGTTCGGACTGGGAGCGATCCTCATTCTGCTGGGGAGCAACCTGTTGGTCGACTCGGGCTCCGGCCTGGCGCGCACGTTTGGCGTGCCCTCGGTCATCGTCGGCCTCACGGTGGTGGCCATTGGCACGTCGCTGCCGGAACTGGTGACCGGCGTCGCCGCGGCACGCAAGGGCGTGCCAGATCTGTCGCTCGGAAACATCATCGGCGCCAACGTCCTGAACCTCTATCTCATCGTCGGTCTTTCGGGCACCATCCGTCCGCTGACCCTCGACCTCTTCACCCAGGTCTACTCGTTCGGCTGGCTCGGGCTGTTCTTCGCCGCGGTGCTCGGGCTGGCCCTCCGCACCGGCCACTTCCACCGCCGAGGGGGAGCGCTCCTGCTCGGTCTCTGGCTGAGCTACGTCGCCGGTCTGGGCGTCGTCACGCTTGGGTAGCGCCTCATCGACTCGGCCGCGGGGCGCGCCGGCCCCACGGGCCGCTCCGTCGACGTCGGACGGACTGGCCGCTAGCGGGTTGGACTGGGGTCGGCGTCCATGACGCGGCAGTGCGGGTTGACCGGTCGCATCGAACGCAACTCGAGCTCCGGCACCTCGGTCTGCACCGCCGTGGGGATCGGATCCAGTCGCACCGCCGGCTGTCTGCCGCCGCCGATCCAGACGCGGGTGCCTGGCCTGACCTCGCGATCAATCGCCCCCCGGGCCGAGCTGTCGTCTTGGTCCTCGACTCGACCGGTCACGTTGACCTCGTGGCCCTGATAGTCGTCGATCAGGTGTTGCAGTTCCTGGTCGGCCACGACCCGATAGCGGTCGTTGACGGCGGAGTCGAGACCGATCGAGCTGGAGGGTGGCATGTCGGTGGTGGCGAGCAGGGCGCCGTCGAGGTACCCGCGGACGGTGATGATCCGACCCGGTGGGTCCGGTGGGCCGGTCGGGAGCGGCGGCTGGGCGGTGGCGGGCACGGCGCTCCAGCCCAGCATCGTCACGAGGAGCACGAACGTGCGCATCGTCTCTTCCTCCGGCGCTGGCGGGGTGGGGACCCGTCAGGGCTATTCTGCCGCCGAAGCCAGCTGTCGCACAATCGGATAGGTGTCGTTCACGGCGAGCTCATCGTCCAGGATGTTCCACGCGACGAGCCCGTCATCCGAGCGCGGCTCGAGCAACGAGAAGAGCAGTCGTCCGGCCGGTTGAGTGGTCGAGAGCGCAAGCGTGCCGGCGGTCAGACGGAGCTCGGCTGGTTCCCACTCGCCCTCGACCGTGCGGATCCGGTGGCCCTCGAACGGCCGGTCGGCGGTCTCGGACGCCGTTACCATGAACTGCTCTCCGGCGATCACCGTCTCGGCGTCCAGCTCGGTGCCGTCGATCCCGTGGGCCGCCAGCAGGTCGACCACGCCGGTCAGTCGCGCTGGCACGTAGTAGGTGGCTGGCGCGGTGGCGGTTTCGGTCGGGTCGAACGCGATGTAGACCTCCATCTCGGTCGGCTCGGCCACGTCCAACCGTCGACGCATCGGTGAGCGGGTGTAGGGATTGGCCACCTCGTCGGTCGCGCCCATCAGGATCGAGACTGGTGCGTCGCCGCGGCGTGGTTCGGCTCGTGTCGCCAGCGGCTGGCCGGCGATCGGCGTCCCGTCGACCCGCTCCACCAGCGCCGCGATCTCAGCCGCCTGACTCGCGGCCAGCTCGAGCGTCGCGTCGACGAAGGCGCGGGTGACCCTGACGCGCTCGTTGAACGGGGCGTAGGCGTAGGCCTCGCTCAGGAGCGCCAGGCGGTTGCGTAGCCCGACATAGTTGTTGTTGAAGCGTGGGCGATGATCGAACGTGCGCCAACTTGCCTCGGCGCCCTCGCCCCGCAGGTTCCCGTAGTGATAGCTCTCCCACCCCGTGTCGGCCCGGATGGCGTCGGTGATCTCGGGCAGCCAGCCCTTGCGCACCAGCGCGTCGAGCTCCGGGTGCGTATTCGGGTGCAGGGCCGGCGCGTAGGTGAGGTGATAGCCGTGCTGAGTGCCGTTGGTGGTGTGCAGATCGACGACGACGTGCGGGTCGTAGTCGATGTAGGCACGCACCAGGGCGCGAGCCTCCGGCGATTCCAGTTTGATGTGGTCGCGATTCAGGTC
>CAJWMX010000193.1 GCA_913043805.1 uncultured Acidobacteriota bacterium
TCTTTCTCTGGCGTATCCACCACCAGTCGCGCCTGGATCTCACCGTTCAGACACCGCATGGCGCCCGCCACGAGCACGCCCTCGGGCGCGCCGCCGGTTCCCATCACGGCATGGACGCCACTGCCACGAACCGCCGCCGAGATCCCAGCTGACAGGTCGCCGTCCCCGATCAGTCGGATACGTGCGCCTGCGTCGCGAATGTCCGCGATCAGCTGCTCGTGGCGTGGCCGATCGAGGACGATCACCACCAGGTCCTCCACCTTCCGTCCCAGACACTTCGCGATGCCGGCCAGGTTCTCCGCCACCGGCGCGTCAAGGGAGACCGCGTCCTTCGAGCTCGGTCCAACAACGAGCTTCTCCATGTAGATGTCGGGAGCATGGAGCAGACCGCCGCGTTCCGCCGCGGCGAGCACGGCGATCGCGTTCGCATCGCCGGTCGCGCACAAATTGGTGCCCTCGAGCGGGTCGACCGCGATGTCGACCTCGACGAAGGGCCCCCCACGGCTCGATGACTTCGCGTGCGCCATGCCGACCGGCTCGCCGATGTAGAGCATCGGCGCCTCGTCGCGTTCGCCTTCACCGATCACGACACGGCCGTCGATCGGCACTCGATCGAGCGTGTCACGCATCGATTCGACCGCAACCTGGTCAGAGTGATGCCGATCGCCCTGGCCCATGGTATGGGCGCACGCAATAGCGGCTTGCTCGACCACCTCCAGGAAGGCGGAGGTGAGGTCGAATCCCAGAGAGGCGTGTGCGCTGTCGTTCATGCTGTTCGATCCGTCGGGTGTGAGTGGCCCCGGACGACGTCGGCCGCCCGGGCGAAATCGGCGTGGCCTGCCCGGTTAGGCGCGAAGAACTCGGACCTCAACTCCAAGGGTGACGCCGAGCTGGTCGCCTGCGCTCGATGAATTGGCCGCGATCTCGAGGTGATCGGTGCTCCCGAACAGGGCGCTCACCTCCCCCTCGGCGATATCCGTGTATGTCTCGACGAGGAGGGCGACCGAGTGGCCGCCGACATCAATCTCGATGGCTCCGCTCGCCGCAACCCGGTCGAACTCGCGGCGGTCGATATTGGTCACGAGATTGCCAAACCGGTCCACGCGCAGCACGGCCCCATACACTCCGTCATCTTCGACCGTGGGCACCGGGATATCCAGCAGGGTGTACTCGGACAACGGACGTCCCAGCGCCGAGAGCTGGATCCCCTTCGCCAGCCAGGCGGCAGCCGGCGCAAACCGATCCCGTCCTTCGAAGGTGCGACTCACGGTGGGACGGGCGTAGCGTCGCTCGGTCAACTCGACCACCCGCTTCGGCGGCATGCGTTGAAACACGGCCGTCAGCACACCGTTGTCTGGCGCCACGAAACGATAGTCTCCAGCCTCGGCGGCCACTCCTCGCCTCGCCGACCCCACTCCCGGGTCGACAACGACCACAAAGACGGAGCCGGACGGGAAGTACGGGCAGGCGGCAGCCAGCTCAAGTGCCGCGAACTGCAGGTCGTGCGGCGGGATGTCGTGGCTGATGTCGACAAGCGCGGCGTCTGGACAGATACCCAGTACCACGCCTTTCATGGTGCCGGCGTAGTGGTCCCGCGTGCCGAAATCAGTCAGGAGTGCGACGGTCGGACGAGCCATGTCGTGAACCTGGTCGGTCGGGCCACCGCGGCAGTACCGTCGGCCGGTGGCCGACCGTCACTGGGCCGCGGCCGCGGCTTCGGAATCTGCCTTCTTTGCCCCGTCGTCGGCCGAGGCGGCCTTCTGCTCGGCGGCCTTTCCGCCTTTGCCGCTCGCGGCGTCCTGACCAGCCCTGGGCTGAGCCTGGCCCTTCTCCGCGCCGGCGCCGGCACCCTGCTGGTTCATGTCGATGCCGCCTCGAAACTTCGCGCCCTCGGCGATCGCCACTTTCGGCGCGGCAATGTCACCTTCCACCGACCCGTTGTCGCGAATGGCCACTTTGTCGGTCGCGGCGATGTTACCGATGACCTGACCCAGGATGACCACGGACTTGGCAAAGACCTCGGCGCGGATCCGGCCGTGCGGACCGATGGTCAGCACGTGCTGTTTCAGCTCGATCTTGCCTTCGACATGACCCTCGATCGTGAGGTCCTCACTCCCGCTGAGCTCGCCCTTGATCACGACGGACTTGCCGATGTTGACGATGTCACGGCCCGCCGCCAGGCCACCGGGTCGCCCGCTCGGCGCCGCCGCCTGCGCAGGCGGCACCAGGGGCTTAGAGGCCTCTTCCCGCTTCCACATGATTGATCTCCGGGCCCAACAGGCGGCTAGGCCACGTGGCGTGCCACCACGATCGGGCTCAGTATACGAGAGCCCCGCGAGGAGTGTCCACTGACCCGCCGCCCGGCCACGCGTCGCGCTGGTACAATCACTTCGTGAGTACGATCTACCTCGATCACAACGCCACCACACCGGTGGCCCCCGCCGTGTCTGACGCCGTCGATGCAGCGCAGCGACAGCTGTTCGGGAATCCGTCGAGCATCCACGGCGTGGGGCAGGCGTCCAAGACCGCGCTCGACGGCGCCCGAAGCGCCGTGGCCGAGCTGCTCGGAGCTGAGCCGACGCAGGTGGTGTTCACGACCGGGGGATCAGAATCGGACAACCTCGCGATTCGCGGCGTCGCCGACGCCCAGACCTCGAGACGTCACCTGGTGGCGACCGCGATCGAGCACGAGGCGGTCCTCCATACCCTCAAGGCTCTGGAGCGAACCGGGTGGACGGTCACCCTGGTCGGCGTCGACCACACCGGCGTCGTCGATCCGGATCGGGTCGCGGCGGCGCTCACTGACGACACGGCCCTCGTCTCGGTCATGCACGCCAACAACGAGATCGGGACGATTCAGCCGATCGCCGAGCTGGCGCCGCTGGTCCATGCGCGCGGCGCGCTGCTGCACACCGACGCGGTGCAGTCCATCGGCAAGATCGCGGTCGATGTCGGCGCGCTGGACGTCGACCTGCTCTCGCTCTCGGGACACAAGTTCAACGGGCCGAAGGGGGTCGGCGCCCTGTGGGTACGCCGCGGCACGTCGCTCCGCAGCCAGCTCACGGGCGGCAAGCAGGAGCGCGGCCGTCGGGCCGGCACCGAGAACGTGCCCGGCCTCATCGGCCTGGGCGTAGCGGCCCGCCTCGCGCTCGAGAAACAGGCCACCGAGATAGCTCGACTGTCCGGTCTGCGGGATCGGCTGGAGCGGGGCGTCCTGTCGACGATATCCGGCACGCAGGTCAACGGCGACCCGGCTCGGCGCGTCGCCAATACGTCCAACCTCAGCTTCGACGGCGTAGAAGCCGAGTCGCTGTTGATCGCGCTTGACCTCGACGGCGTGGCCGTGTCGACCGGGTCGGCCTGTTCTTCCGGCACCCTGTCGCCCTCTCACGTGCTGCGCGCAATGGGTTTCTCGCCGCACCGCACGCAGAACTCCATCCGTTTCAGCCTTGGCCTGGGCAACTCCACCAGCGAAATCGACCGCGTTCTGGACCTCCTGCCAGGTATCGTCTCGCGGCTGCGCGCCGTCTCTGGCGCCCGAACGCCGGCCGGCGCGCGAGGCTAGCGATGCGGGTCGTCGTAGCAATGTCGGGCGGTGTCGACTCGTCAGTCGCTGCGGCGCGGCTGGTCGCCGACGGGCACGACGTCATCGGGCTGTCGATGCAGCTCTACGACCAGCGCGCCGCCGACGAGAAGTTCGGCGGCTGCTGCTCGCTCGACGACCTGCAGGACGCGCGACGGGTGGCGGCGACGCTTGGCATTCCGCATTACGTCATGAACTTCGAGCGAGCGTTCAACGACACGGTGGTCTCGACCTTCGTGCACGAGTACACCCGTGGCCGAACGCCCATCCCGTGTGTGCAATGTAATGGCGACCTGAAGTTCACGCACCTGCTCGAGCGGGCAGAGGCGTTGGGCGCCGACCGCGTCGCCACCGGCCACTACGCCCGACTGTGCCTGGCCGAGGACACGGACCGGGTCGAGCTTCGACGGGGCATCGACGCGTCCAAGGACCAGAGCTACTTTCTGTTCACGTTGACGCAGTCACAGCTCGCCCGCGCCCTGTTCCCGGTGGGAGAGATGCGGAAGTCCGAGGTGCGCGACGCGGCACGCGAGCTCGGACTGGCCGTGGCGGAGAAGCCGGACAGTCAGGAGCTCTGTTTCGTGCCAAACGGAGACGCGGCAGGGCTAGTCGAATCGCTGGCGCCGGACGCGGCAGCGGCAGGGCCGATCCGTGACCTGGACGGGCAGCAGATCGGACGGCACGGCGGAATCCACCGCTATACGGTCGGCCAGCGGAAGGGGCTTGGGGTCTCCGCACCGATTCCGCTGTATGTCGTCGATATCGATGCCCAGGAGCAGGAGATCACGGTCGGCCCGCGCGCGGCCCTCGAGCGCCTGGACCTGACCGCGTCGCGGGTGAACTGGATCGCCGGCGCCGCGCCGCCAGGCGGCAGAGTGACCGCTCGTATCCGTCACCGTCATCCCGACGCCCCCGCGCAGGTCGACGCCCTCGACGGCGCCCGCGTGGCGGTTCACTTTGACGAACCGCAAACCGCCGTCTCGCCTGGTCAGGCGGTCGTGTTCTACGCCGGCGACACCGTCCTGGGCGGCGGCTGGATCGACTAGGTTTCCTGGGAAGCCGTGTCGCTATTCCTGGGACTCCAGGTAGCGCTCGGCGTCGATCGCGGCCATGCACCCGGTGCCGGCGGCCGTGATTGCCTGGCGATAGACGTGGTCCTGCACGTCTCCACAGGCAAAGACGCCGGGCACGGTCGTCCGCGTGCCGGTGCCTGCGACGATGTAGCCGTTCTCGTCGAGATCCAGCTGGCCGGTGAAGAGCGAGGTATTGGGGGTGTGGCCGATAGCGATGAACACGCCCTCGACCCCTAGCTCCTTCGTCTCGCCGGTCTGAGTGTGACGCAGGACGGCGCTGGTCACCACGCCCTTCTCGACGTCCTTGACCTCGGCAAGTTCACTGTTCCACTCGAAGGAGATCTTCGGGTTCGCGAACGCTTTGTCCTGCATGATCTTCGAGGCGCGGAGTTCCTCCCGTCGGTGCACGACGGTGACGTGGGACGCGAACTTCGTCAGGAAGGTCGCCTCTTCCAGCGCCGAATCTCCGCCACCCACCACGATGATCGGTTTCTCGCGGAAGAAATACCCATCGCAGGTGGCGCAGGTCGACACCCCGTGGCCCATGAGCGTGCGCTCGGATGGCAGCCCCAGCAGACGGGCCGAGGCCCCGGTCGAGATGATCAGCGCCTTGGCCTGGAGCGCCTCCTGACCGAGGTGGACCGTGAAGGGCGGCTCCCCGAGCTCCACCCCGGTCACATCTCCCGCCATGACTTCGGTGCCGAAGCGTTCGGCCTGGGCCCGCATCTCCCCCATCAGCTCCGGGCCCATGATGCCGTCCCGAAAGCCAGGGAAGTTCTCCACCGCCGTCGTCAGCATCAGCTGCCCGCCAGACTCCAACCCCTCGATCACCAGCGGCGCGAGATTCGCGCGGGCGGCATAGAGGGCGGCCGTGAGCCCGGCCGGTCCGGACCCGATGATGATCACGTTGCGCATCCGTCTACACTCCTTGCGAGGCGTTACCCCGCCCTGCCGGCCCTCTGCCGGCGCTCGATGACATCCCTGTATCTTTGGACATAGGCGCGAGCCGAGACGTCCCAGGATAAATCCTGTCGCATGCCCTGCCGCTGGATCGCACGCCACCGGTCGCCACCCCGATAGACGCTGAGCGCCGTCTCGATCGCCTCCACCATGGCGTCGGCCCGGTAGGAATGGAACACGAACCCCGTCCCGGCGCCGGTGGCCGCGTCATACGCCGTCACGGTGTCGGCCAGGCCGCCCGTGACCCGGACGACCGGCACCGTTCCGTAGCGCATACTGTACATCTGGTTCAGACCGCACGGCTCGTAGCGCGACGGCATCAGGAAGAGGTCAGCCCCTCCTTCTACGAGATGAGCCAGCGCCTCGTCGAACCCCACCAGTACGCCAACCCGCGCCGGCTGTTCCGCCGCCAGCTCCTGCCAC
>CAJWMX010000194.1 GCA_913043805.1 uncultured Acidobacteriota bacterium
CATCGACGTGCTGACCGATCAGGCGCCGTCGGTGATGTTCACCAAACCGGGTCGCGACACGAACGCCAATGCCATTGAGGAGGTCTATCTCGAGGCGCGGGCCGACGACGACTTCGGCGTGCGGTCACTGAGTCTGACCTACTCGATCAACGGCGGGCCGGAAGAGACGGTCAGCCTGTTCGATTCCGAGGAAGGCGGTCTGAAGGAGATTTCGGCCGGGCATACCCTCTTCCTCGAAGAGTTCGAGCTCGAACCGGGCGACTTCGTGTCCTATTACGCGAGCGCCGGCGACAACCAGGCGGGTACCGACGGCGAGCGGGTCGTGAAGAGCGACCTGTACTTCCTGCAGATCCGCGCCTTCCGTCGTGACTTCCGCGCTGCCCAGTCTCAGGGCGGCGGTGGCGGTGGCGGCGGAGGTGGGGGCGACGCACGAGCGCTCTCCGAGGCGCAGCGTCAGATCATCTCGGCCACGTTCAATGTGGTGCGAGACCGCGACACCTTCTCCGAGGAGGAGTATCGCGAGAACCTCGTCTTCCTGACTCTGTCGCAGGGACGACTGCGGGAGCAGGTGGAAACGTTGCTCCGCCGGATGAACAGCCGGGTCATGCCGGCCGATCCGGCCTTCCGCAGCATTCTGGCCATCTTGCCCGAAGCTTCCAAGGAGATGGAGGCGGCCGAGCGTGCGCTGCAGGAGCAGGATGTCGACACCGCGTTGCCGGCCGAGCAGCGCGCCTTGCAGCACCTGCAGCGGGCCGAGGAGGCCTACGACGAGGTGCGAGTGCAGCAGGGCGGCGGTGGCGGCGGAGGTGGCGGCCAGAACGCGGCCGAGGATCTGGCCGACCTGTTCGAGCTGGAGCTGGACAAGCTGCAGAACCAGTACGAAACGGTGCAGCGCGGCCAGCAGCAGTCGGCCGACAACCAGGTCGACGAGCTGATGGAGCGGCTCCGAGAGCTCGCCCGTCGGCAGGAGCAGGAAGCGGAGCGGCAGCGACGCCGCGCGCGCGGTGGGCAGACGGCTCAGGCTGGTGGAGGCGCCTCGCAGCGCGCGCTGGCCGAAGAGGCCGAAGAGGCAGCCCGACAGCTCGAACGTCTGGCGCGCGAACAGCAGTCGCCGCAGATGATGCAGGCGGCCCGCCGGCTGCAGGAGGCTGCCGACGCGATGCGGCAGGCCGCGGCCAACGGCGACAACCAGGGGTTCGCTGACGCGGCCCAGGCGCTGGACCGGCTGCGGGACGTCGAGCGCGAGCTGCAGTCGGAGCAGACCGGGCGCCTTGCGAGAGATATCGAAGAGGCGCAGCGCCGAGCCGACGACCTCGCCCAGGAGCAGTCCGAGATCGCTGATCAGGTGGCGGGTCTCGACCGCGAAAGTGACGGGTGGCAGGAGCAGGTTCAGCGGCTGACCGAGCGCAAGGACGAGATGGGCGCCGAGATCGCTGGCCTCGAGCGCGAGCTCGACTCGACCTCGGCGGAGTTCCGTCGTGAGGAGCGCGACGCGTCGCGGGCGCTCCAGGAGGCGTCGAACGGTATCCGCGAGAGCAAGCTGAAGGAGAAGGTCCGCTACTCGCGCGGGCTGGTTCGGGCCCGGTCGCCGGAGTATGCGCGCCAGTTCGAAGAGGAGATCGGCGGAGACATCGCCGACCTCCAGCAGGGGCTGGACGACGCCGCCGAGGCGGTTGGCAATTCCCAGGGCAGCGGAATCGAACAGGCATTGGATCAGACGCGAGACCTGATGCGCGGGCTCGAGTCGCTCGAGGAACGGATCCGCCAGAGCGGTGAGCAGCAGGCGTCCAACCAGCAGGGCCAGCAAGGTCAGCAGGGAGGCCAGCAGCAGGGCGACCAACAGGGTCAGCAGGGCCAACAGGGCCAGCAGGGTCAACAGGGCCAGCAAGGTCAGGGGCAGGCTGGGGGTAACCAGCCAGGCGGGCAGCCGGGCCAGAACGCCGGTCGCGCTGGTGGCGACAACTATGGCGGGGCCTGGGGTGGGCCCGGTGGCGCGCGTCCGGAGGACTGGGAGTTCAACCCCCGCGACGTGCGGCAGTGGGGTCGCGAGTATCAGGAGCGTGGCGCCGAGGCGCAGGAGCTGCAACGGATGCTTCGAGCCGAGAATCTCGGCGACGTGGGCGACCTCAGCGAGGTCATCCAGGCGATGCGCGCCCTGGACGATCCGCGCATCTATGAGGACGTCGAGGAGCTCCTGCGTCGGCAGACGATGGTGCTCGAGCAGCTGAAGCGGTTCGAATACCAGCTGCGCCGCGAGGTGGACGGCGAGAGCGAAGAGCTGTTCCTGGCCGGGAGCGACGAAGTGCCCACCGGCTTCCGTGACCTGATCGACGAGTACTTCAAGGCGCTGGCCGAGGAACAGTGACCCGGTTCGGTCGGACGGTGGCCTGCGCCCTGGTGGCACTCCTGCTGGCCGCGTCGGCGACGGCCCAGTGGGGGCGGCGGCGGATGCCGCCGCGGTTCCCGAGCGGTGAGGTGACACACCGACTGTTCACCTTCACCCGCGGTCTCTACCACAGCAGCCATCGCGAGCGAGGCGGGCAGGGGTGGTACACCGACTATCCCGACGCCGACATCAACTTCACCATCCGGCTGTCAGAGCTCACCACGACGCCCGTCGGGTTGGCCCCGGACAACGAACCCGACCACATCGTCGTCGAGCTGACCGACCCCGAGCTCTTCAACTATCCGTTCCTGTTCATGTCCGACGTTGGCACGGCGTATTTCAACGAGGCGGAGGTGGAGGGGCTCGGCAGCTACCTCCGCAAAGGCGGCTTTCTCTGGGTGGACGATTTCTGGGGGGCTTACGCCTGGGATCAATGGGCCACAGAGATTGGCAAAGTGCTGCCGCCGGGGCATTACCCGATCGTCGACATCCCGATCGCCGATCCGATTCATCACGGGATGTTCGATGTGACCGAGGTGCCGCAGATCCCCTCGATCCAGCACTTCTATCGCTCCGGTGGCACTCAAACGTCAGAGCGAGGCTACGAGAGCGCTGAGGTGAATGTGCGCGGCATCTATGATGAGCACGGCCGGTTGATGGTGCTCATGACGCACAACACGGACATCGCTGATGGCTGGGAGCGCGAAGGCGAGAACTACGAGTTCTTTTACCGCTTCTCGGTGACCTCCTACGCCGTCGGCATCAACTTCATCATGCACGCGATGACGCATTAGGCGTGCCAAACCCAAAGCCCAAACGAGCACACCACAGTGACCTCAACCGTTCCCGTTCTCGAAACCGTCGAGCAGGCGCTGGCCGACGTCGCCCAGGCCGCGGTGATCTGGCTGCACGGTCTTGGTGCAGACGGCCACGACTTTGCCTCGATGCCGCCGCAGCTCGGGCTGCCGTCGGATCTGTCTGTGCGATTCGTGTTCCCGCATGCACCAATCATCCCGGTGACGCTCAACATGGGCATGAAGATGCGCGCCTGGTACGACATCGTGTCGCTCGACGCCCGTGGACAGGACGAGACCGGCATCCGCCGGTCGGGCGAGCAGATCGAGGCACTGATCGCGCGTGAAGAGGAGCGCGGAGTGCCGGCATCGCGTATCGTCTTGGCCGGCTTCTCTCAGGGCTCGGCCATGGCGCTCTTCACCGGTCTCCGGTATCCGCGCCGCCTGGGTGGAATCGTGGCGCTGTCAGGCTATCTGCCGCTGCATGAGAGCTTGCCCGACGAGGCGAACGCGGCGAACCTCGAGTTGCCGATCCTGATGGCCCATGGGCGGCACGACGACGTGGTGCCCTACGAGCTTGGCGACCGGAGCGCAACCGCGCTGCGGACGGCCGGCTACGACGTGGCGTGGCACGACTACGCGATGGCGCATCAGGTGTGTCTGGAAGAAGTCTACGAGATCGGCCGCTTTCTGACCCGGGTGCTGTCAGCGAGCGCGGCCGAGCAGCCGGCGGCCTCGTCGGACGCGTGATCACAGGAGACGAACAGGTGCGCAAGTATTTGATCGCCGGAAGTGTGTTCCTCATGCTCGGCTGTGGCGATAGCCCGGCGCCGACGCCGGACCCCGAGCCTGAGCCGTCGGTCCAACTGGCGCCGCCAGCGGCCGCCATCGATGCCGAGGCTCTGATGGCCGCCATCGAGAAGATGTCGTCGGACGAGTTCGGCGGGCGAGCGCCCGGGTCGGAGGGGGAGCGTCTGACCGTCGAGTACCTGACCGATCAGTTCCACGCGGTCGGACTCGAGCCGGGTAATCCCGATGGCACCTGGGTCCAGAATGTGCCACTGGTCGGGATCACGCCGCTCGAAGGTGACGACATGACGGTGACGGCGGGTGACCAGACCCGTACGCTCACCCCGGGCGCCGACTATGTGGCCTACACCAAGCGAGTGGTCGACCAGGTCGAGGTCGACGCCGAGTTCGTCTTCGTCGGCTATGGCGCAATCGCGCCCGAGTACGAGTGGGACGATTTCAAGGGCGTCGACGTGAGCGGAAAGATCCTGCTCTTCCTGGTCAACGATCCCCCCAGCGACGATCTGTTCGGTGGACCGGCGATGACCTACTACGGTCGCTGGACCTACAAGCACGAGATCGCGGCGGCCCAGGGAGCGGCCGGTGCGCTGGTCATTCACGAGACGGGTCCCGCCGGCTATCCCTGGGAGGTGATCGGGAGCAGCCCCTACGGCGAGTCGTTCGACCTGGTGGCCGATGACCAGAACATGGGACGGGTCGCGGTCGAGGGTTGGATCCAGCGCGACGCGACGGCCGCCCTGTTCGAGATGGCCGGTCTCGATTTCGAGACGGAGAAGGCGAAGGCGGCGCAGGCCGACTTCCAGCCGGTGGCGCTTGGGGTGACGGGCGCGACGCAGGTCCGAAACGAGCTCCGCACGATCGACTCGCAGAACGTCGTCGCGAAGATCACGGGCACCGAGGCGCCAGACGAGGTCGTGCTCTACGCGGCGCACTGGGACCACCTGGGCACCGACGCGTCGCTGGAGGGCGATCAGATCTACAACGGAGCCCTCGACAACGCCACCGGTACGGCGGGGCTCATCGAGATCGGCCGGGCGTTCAAGGCGGGTGAGCCCCCGCGGCGGACGGTAGTGCTGCTGGCCGTGACCGCCGAAGAGCAGGGCCTACTCGGGTCGCGCTACTACGGCGAGCAGCCGCTCTACCCCGCGGCCCAGACCGTGGCCGCCCTCAACATGGATGGCCTGAACCAGTGGGGACGGACCAGAGATCTGACCGTGGTCGGGATGGGCCAGTCAGAGCTGGATCAGGTCGCGGCCGCGATCGCCGTCGGTCTCGGACGGGAGCTCAATCCGGATCCGGAGCCGGAGAAGGGTTTCTACTACCGCTCGGACCATTTCTCGTTCGCGCGGGTTGGCATACCGGCGTTCTACACCGACACCGGGGTGGAGTATGTCGGCAAGTCCGACGGCTATGGCATCGAGAAGCGAAACGAGTACACGGCCAACGACTACCACGCCGTCTCGGACGAAGTGAAACCGGACTGGGACATGGCTGGCGCGCTCGACGATCTGACGTTCTTCTATCAGATGGGGGCCCGGCTGGCGTCTGGCGACGACTGGCCGGAGTGGAGCGAGACGAGCGAGTTCCGCGCGATTCGGGA
Organism: uncultured Acidobacteriota bacterium; assembly: GCA_913043805.1. GTDB lineage: Bacteria > Acidobacteriota > Vicinamibacteria > Vicinamibacterales > UBA8438 > UBA2994. The sequence continues at coordinate 5,591 of CAJWMX010000194.1, forward strand.
AACCCAGCGTCCGGCGGCGCCCTGACCCCTCCCCAGGTTCTCACGTGACTCATTCGTCAACGTCGTCCAACCAGCCAGCTATCGCTCCGCCTGCCTCCGGGGTGGAGTATCGCGGCCGCGCCCTGGTCGTGCGAAGTCTGGTGGGCGGCATGTTCATGGGGCTCGCCAACCTCGTGCCCGGAATCTCGGGTGGGACGATGCTTCTCGCCATCGGTGTCTATCCGCAGTTCATCGGAGGTGTGGCCGAGGTCTCCACCCTGCGGTTCCGGCCTCAGGTGGTCCTGATGCTCGGCAGCGTGGTGGCAGCGGCCGGGCTGGCCATCGTGGGGTTCGCGGGTCTGATCGGTGCGCTGCTCGATAGCTACCAGTGGGCCATGTACTGCGTCTTCATCGGGTTGACGCTGGGCGGGGTGCCGATTCTCTGGGGG
>CAJWMX010000195.1 GCA_913043805.1 uncultured Acidobacteriota bacterium
GCAGCATACCCCCTGGGCCGGCAGTCACTTCATGCCCCCCCGGGTCGCGTCCGCGCGAGCCTACGAGGAGGCGGGCATCGCCAATCCCCGCGAGGCGATCAGCCTCACCGAAGTGCACGACTGCTTCTCGGTGACGGAACTGGTCACCATGGAGGATCTTCACCTGTCGCCCGAGGGCGGGGCCATCAAGGACGTCATGGACGGGGTGTTCGATTCCGACGGTGATCTGCCGTGCCAGATCGACGGCGGGCTAAAGTGCTTCGGTCACCCGATCGGCGCCTCCGGTCTGCGGATGCTGTATGAGATGTATCTCCAGATGCAGGGGCGCGCCGGTGAGCGCCAGCGTTCGGCCGAGCCGGCCTTCGGTCTCACGCACAACCTCGGCGGCTTCCCGCATCAGAACGTCTGCTCGGTCGTGATCGTCGGTCAGGAAGGCGCGTGACGTCTCGGCCGTCCCGACTCGCGCTGGTTGGGGCCTTTGCCGCCATCTATCTGATCTGGGGCTCCACCTATCTGGCGATCCGCTTCGGGGTCGCCGACATCCCACCCTTCTTTCTGGCCGGCATCCGGTTCGCGGTACCCGGCCTGGTGTTTCTCGGCTGGGGCCTGAGTCAGGGCGCCGCCCGGCCTACCTCGCGGCACTACGTGACCACCGCCCTCATCGGCATGGCGATGGCGACCGGTGGCAACGGGCTGATGAGCTGGTCGCTGCAGACCGTGCCGTCGGGACTCGGGGCGCTGATCATCGGCCTGGTGCCGTTGTGGGTCGTGCTCATCGATTGGGGACGACCCGGTGGGGAGCGTCCGGCCGGGCGGGTCATGCTGGGGGTCGTCCTCGGGTTTGCCGGGGTGGCGTTGCTGATCGACCCGACGCAGATGAGCGGTGGCCGTCAGATCGACCCCGTCGGCGCCTCGGTGATCGTCGTCGCATCACTGTTGTGGGCGAGCGGGTCGGTCTTTGCCCGGCATGCCGACCAGCCAGCCTCGCAGGCGCTCTCGGCCGGTATGCAGATGCTGGCTGGCGGCGCCGTCCTGCTGATGTTGTCGGCGCTGACCGGCGAGTGGTCACGCCTCGATCTCGCAGCGGTGCCGCAGCGCGCCTATGTGGCCTGGGGCTACGTGATGGTGTTCGGCTCGGTGGCCTATGCCTGCTATCTGTGGCTCCTCAAAGCCTCGACGCCCGCCAAGGCGGCCACCTACGCCTACGTCAACCCCGTCATCGCGCTGGTCCTGGGTTCGGTCCTGGGCGATGAACTGCTGACCCTCTGGACGATGGGCTGTTCGGTCGTGGTCGTCGCCGCCGTGCTGCTCGTTGTCTCCAACTAGCCGTACATACGAACGCGCGCCGCCCGCCCCTTCCGGGACGAACGACGCGCGCGGTCTTCTCCGGTCGTGCCGCCCTACTGCTGGTTGGTGCGGCCCGCCTTCTCCAACTCCCGTTCGCCGGCGAGGATGTTGGTCATGCTGTAGTTCCCCTCGTGGCAGGCGAACTCGTAGAGTAGCTCGTCCTCGGGAAGCGCCACGAACGGGAACTCCCCGGCCCAGGCGCTGGTCCAGTGGGTCGGGTCCTCGATCGTGAACTCGTAGTGCACCGTGTCTGCGTCCACCCGGGTAAACCGCTCGGTGACGGTGATCGTGTCCTCGTCAGAGCCGTTCGCCACCCGCAGGATGACCGGGTCTCCACCCACCGCGGCCGCGTTCGCCTCGGTCTTGCGGATGTTCCGGGTCGTGACGACCAGTGTGTCGCCCTCCCAGTGGCCACGGGAGTTGCCGAGCCACTGCGGAATGCTGCCCGGGATGTGGCCGCGACCATCGACCGGGATCATCCGGAAGTCGTGGATCATCTCGATGTAGATGGTCACCAGACCCGGGGTCTGCATGATGATGAAGTTGTTGTTGTAGGCGCTCGGCAGCATCGGCGGTCCGGCCGACCAGAGGAGGCAGCGGTCGTTCAGTTCGAGGTCTTCCCATGAGTCGAACGGGCCCTCGACCGGGAACGCGTCATCGTGACCCGACTTCCGGCTCATGCCGGCCGAGGTCCGCGGTGGCATCCGGCCGCTTGGCGGGTCGGAGATCAGCGAGGTCCGTCCGGTGGGGCGGGTGCCGCCATCCAGCCAGAAGTTGTTGTAGCCCCCGACATTGCCGCCCGCGACCGTCCGTTGGGGCGGTGCGTGCAGGAGCTCATCGTTGCGATCGAGACGCGCCTGCTCCTGACTGGCGACCTCTTCGTCGGTCAGGAACTCCTTGTCGCCCAGCGATTCTGGACGTTCTAGTGGCGTAATGGTCTTGTTCGTGTAGGTGCCCTGCAGATCAGGGTCGCCCCACGGGGTTCTCGGCGTCGACTGGGCCGCGGCGCTCATCGGCGTCAAGACAGCCAGGGTGGCGGCGCCGACCAGCATCCGGAAGGTTGACTGAGTCATCCGTGTGCTCCTGTGTTTCGTCAGTGTGAGACGGTCGAAAACGACCAGGATAGATTATACGCGGGTTTGGGGCGGCCGGCCCGATGCTAGAGGAGCCCGGAGACGCGTTCGATGAACCAGTAGGCGGAGACCGTCCCCATCAGATAGACGGGGAGCTGGGTGGCCAGAGGGGGGAGGTCGATCCGGGTGCGGCGCAGGAGCCACAGCAGGCTCAGCAAGACGCCCACCACCAGCAGCTGGCCGATCTCCACCCCGACGTTGAAGAGGAAGAGGGCGGAGGCCCTGGCGTCGCCGGGCAGGCCGATCTCGGAGAGCGCACCGGCGAAGCCGAACCCGTGGAGGAGGCCGAACCCGAAAGCGATGGACCAGGGCCACCGGCTCATCGGGGAACTCGGGTCGGCGCCGCGGGTCAGCTCCACGGCGAGAAAGAGGATGCTGAGGGCGATCACCGCCTCGACCGGCCCCTGCGACAGCGTCATCACACCGAGCGTCGAGAGCGCCAGCGTGATGCTGTGGGCCACCGTGAACGAGGTGACGACCTGCACGAGCTGCAGCGGGCGGTGGACGAAGAACATCAGACCCACCACGAACAGGATGTGGTCGAAGCCGAACAGCAGATGCTCGACCCCGAGCTCGAGATAGGCGGGTACGGCGAGTCCGCCCGAAGACGCGGCGAGGAGCACGAACGGACCGTCCGGGCGAAGCAAGTGGTCGGCGGAGTCCCCGTCCGCCCATCGGACCCGGAGCAGGACGTCGGTCAGCGTCCGGGCGAGCCCCTCGATCTCCACGCGCGCGCCTCTGAGCCCAGCGTCGCCGCAGCTGACGGTCCACCGCTCCAGCAGCACGGTATCGGTGACCTCGGGCAGTGCCCGGGACGCCTCGACACAGTGGGAAGGCAGTCGCGGCTCCAGCGGGAGGCGGAGCGCCAAGGCCGGATCCCCGCTGGGGAGGATCGGTTGCTTCCAGGTGACCTCCACCCGCCCGCCGTCGAGCTCCCGGAGCTCCAGATACGCCGGTCGCACCTCGTGGGCGTGGAGCGGGGCGAGGGCGAGTGCCAGCAGCAGCACGACCGATGCGGAGCGTACGACGCCCTTCATGCGCCCTCCCACGTCACTCCCGCTCGCCGCGTCCGACCTCCGGAAGCAGCACGTCGTACTGTGCCCGGAGCTCGTCGAATGCCGTCTGATTCAGTTTGCGCCGCCGGTCGGCGACAAGGTCCTGGATGACCCGCTCGCGTATCGCTTCGAGCGGCAGCTGCCGCGCCTCGGACCGAGCGGCAATCCGAACGAGATGTACGCCGTAGGCCGACCGGACCGGTCCGTGCCAGCCGCCCGGCGAGAGCTCGGTGAGCGCCGAGGCGAAGTCACCGCCAAAGAGCTCGGCAATCTCCTGGTCGCTACGGTCGGCATACTCACGCAGCAGCATGAACGGGTCGCCGAGGCGCCGCCACAGGTTGGGGGAGCCGGAGGTCAGCTGGTCGAGGATCGCCGCCACGTCGGCATCGGGATCCGCTCGACGGTCCTGGCTCAGGTAGACGTGGGCGAACGTCGTCCGACGTGGCTCGCGGTAGCGGTCGGGATTGGCCGCGTAGTAGTCCGCCACCGCCGATTCCTCCGGGGGATCGACGGCGACGCCGTCCTCCAGCATGAACGTCATCTTCTGGGCGAGCCGCCGCCGGACGATCGTGTCGTCCCGATCAAGCCCGAGCCGAAGCGCCTCGCGGTAGAGGATCTCCTCCCGGACCGCGTCGTTGACCAGGCCCCTCAGTTCTGCCTCGGTCGGCGGGCGATCCCACTGCGCCTGCCACCGCTCCCGGATGCCGGCCAGTTGCAGCTCGCCAATCTCGATCGTCCGGGTCGAGGCGTCGTCGGCTCCGCGCCACCGGTCGAGCGCGAAGACCGCGCCGCCGAGGACGAGGAAGATCACGAGCGGGGTGGAACCACGGGGGGCAGACATGGCCGTCGGTCGGAACGGCCGGATTATGCCATTACGACCCGCGTCGGCGTTGCCCGCGGGTCGGAGGCCGTTGCCCTGAAGCGGTCTTTCGAACATCATCACGAGGTACGGTCGATGGACGAGGAGAGACAGATGGTCAAACGATGGGGTGTGGGGCTGACGGCCCTGCTGGCGCTCGTGGGGATGCCGACGTTGGGCGTGGCGCAAGCGGCGTCGGAGGACTGGTCGGTGCCTCGCCGGGCCGATGGCCGGCCAGACCTGTCCGGCGTCTGGGCGAACAACACCGCGATCCCGTTCGAGCGCCCCGAGGCCTGGACCGACAAGGACCGACTGACCGAGGAAGAGCTCGCCGAACTGAAGGTGGCCGCGTCGGAGGCGAGCAACGCCGGTGAGGACGCGCTGTTCGGAGACCAGTTGGTGCTGGCCGCGATCGCGAATCGCAAGGCCGAGTCGTACGACCCGACCACCGGCAACTACAACGGGTTCTGGATTGCGGAGCGGACGTTCTCGGAGCGCACGTCGCTCGTGGTCGACCCGCCCGATGGTCGGCTGCCCGCCATGACCGACGCCGCCCAGGCCCTTGCTGCCGAGCGGTTTGAACACAGCCAGGTCCATCCGGCCGACACCTACAGTGATCGCCCGTTGCCCGAGCGGTGCATCAGCTACGGGTCTCCGAACCTACAGGCGGCCTACAACAGCTATTCACACATCGTGCAGGGTACCGACGACGTGGTCATCGTGCAGGAGATGATCCACGACGCTCGGGTGATTCCGCTCGACGGGCGGGAGCGGCCCGCTCCCGCCGTCGCCCAGCGGCACGGTGTGTCGCGCGGGCACTGGGATGGCGACACGCTTGTGGTCGAGACGACCCATTTCTCCGGCATGTCGGGCTATCGACAGACGTCCGATGCGCTGACGGTGACCGAGCGGTTCACCCGGGTTGGGCCCGAGATCTTGCATCACGAGATCACCTTCGACGATCCGAACACCTGGACCGCTCCCTGGACGATTCTGTTACCACTCGAGTACAGCGAAGAGCCGATCTACGAGTACGCCTGCCACGAAGGCAACATCGGGATGGAGGGGATCCTGGCGGGTCATCGCGCCGAGGAGCGCGCCGCCGGAGGTCAGTAGCCCGCCGCCGCGTTCCGGCTACACCTTCGCCTGCTGCAATACCACGAGTTGCCCCAGGTGATAGGAGTTGTGGTTGCCGATGATGAGGAGCTCGCGCAGTAGCGTGTGCTCCGGGTTGCGGGGAAGCGGCGCCATCAGAGCCCGGTTCGGGTCGCGGGCGATCGTACGCAACGCATCGAGGTCGGTCAGGAACCGCTCCACGCTCGACCGCCACTCGGTCTCGGAGGCCTCGCCCTCGGCCGGCCAGTACCCGTCCGGAAATGTCAGTTCCAGATAGTCGCCCTCAGACACGTAGTCGAGGATGTCTCGCTGGGCGAGGCGAAGATGCTCGACGAGTCGCCACGGGGTGTGGGGCACGCCCGGCACCGTGCGGTTGATCCGTTCGAGCGGGAAGTGGTCCAGCACGTCGCGGGGGCGGATGTGCGCCTGCGTGCCGTCGAGCTGGCGCCCCAACTGCTCTCGCAGGAGGTCGTCGCCACCCATCGTCAGTCCGGG
>CAJWMX010000196.1 GCA_913043805.1 uncultured Acidobacteriota bacterium
CGAGAACGGCCCGCGTTGCTGTCGCGGGCCGCCGCCCTGCTCGTCCAGCCGCCAGTCGGCGCCGAGCTCGTCGTACTTCCGTCGCTTCTCGGGATCCCCGAGGACCTCGTGCGCCTCGTTGACCTCCTTGAAACGGCGTTCGGCGCCGGCGTCGCCCGGATTCACGTCGGGGTGGTGCCTCCGCGCCAGCGTGCGGAACGCCCGCTTGATCTCGTCCTGCGACGCCGTCTTCGATACGCCGAGCGTCTGGTAGTAGTCCTGAAAGTCCATCTCTCAATCGGGGCTTCGCCCCCAACCCCACGCGGCTGCTAGCGGGGACCCCATTGCCCCGCGCCGCACCCGCGAGGCGCGCTGTCCGCGCCTTGGCCGTGCCGTTGCGTTTCCACGGCCTCTATAACCCCAACAACCGGGTAAGGCGGTCCATTTCCCGGCCGAGTTGACGGCGTCCGGCGCGACGGTCGAGCACGTCTTCACGCACCAGGGGACGCATCCGCTGCACGACGTCGGCCACCGACAGGAGCTGCTGCACCCCGGCGAGGTTGACGCCGAGGTCGTCGACCAGCCGCTTTATCAACCGAAGCCGCTCGAGTTCCTGGTCCGAGTAGACCCGCATGCTGCCCACGGTGCGTGACGGTTGCACCAGCCCCAGACGCTCGTACTTCCGCAGCGTCTGCGGATGCATGCCCAGGGTTCGAGCTGCCACGCTGATAAACACGATCTCCTCTGCCACCTCGATCTACCTCCGGTCAGGGTTGCGTCGATGCGAGTCCAACTCTTTAGTCGTATTGCATCTAGGTCTTGATACGTAGTGTATCAAGGATTTGTTCCGCTGGGATACACTGCGGCCGATGTCTGCTCGCGAGACCTTCACATCCCGATGGGGTCTGATTCTGGCTGGGCTCGGTCTGGCGGTCGGCGCCGGCAACCTGTGGCGGTTCCCACGCATCGCTGCCCAGAACGGCGGCGCCGCGTTCCTCATTCCCTGGCTCATTTTCCTGGTGCTCTGGTCGCTCCCGCTCCTGATCGCCGAGTTCGGAATCGGTCGGGGGGCGCGGCGGGGTGTCATCGGAGCCTTCGCGGACCTCTTCGGCCGCCGCTATGCCTGGATGGGCGGCTTCATCGGCGTCACCAGCGTGATGATCCTGTTCCACTACTCGGTGGTGACGGGGTGGACGCTGAAGTATGTCGGAGCGGCACTGCTCGGGCAGTTGGACGACGTCGACACCGACGCGTACTGGACGCAGTACAGCCGCTCGGTGTGGCAGCCGCTCGCTCTGCATGCGGCGTCGGTCGGGCTGGCCGGGCTCATCATCGCCCGGGGAGTCGTACGCGGCATCGAACGTGCGAATCGGATCCTTATCCCCACGCTGCTCGTCCTGCTGATCGTGGCCGTCGTGCGTTCGGTCACCTTGCCGGGAGCGGGGGAGGGGCTCGGCTTCCTGTTCGCCCCCGACCTCTCCCGTCTGTCGGACTCGCAAACATGGCTGGAGGCGCTGACCCAGTCGGCCTGGTCCACCGGGGCGGGGTGGGGCCTGATTCTGACCTACGCCATCTACATGCGCCGCGACGACGACCTCGTGGTCAACGCCGCCGCCATCGGCTTCGGCAACAACACCGCGTCACTCCTTGCCGGCATGGCGATCGTGCCGACGGCCTTCGCGATCCTTTCCGAGAATGACGCGCTGAGGGCGATGGCGGCTGGCAACACGGGGCTGACGTTCATCTGGATTCCTCAACTCTTCGGCCGGATGCCATTCGGCGACGTGGTCATGCCGCTCTTCTTCCTGGCGCTGTTCTGCGCGGCGTTGTCGTCACTCATCGCGATGGTCGAGCTGGCCACGCGGATCTTGATGGACACCGGGCTGAAGCGGACCCGGGCCGTCCCGCTCGTGGTCGGCGCGACAATCGTCTGCGGCGCGCCGTCGGCCGTCAGCCCGAGCGTGTTCGACAACCAGGACTGGGTCTGGGGACTGGCGCTCATGATCAGCGGCCTGTTCGTCGCCCTCGGCGTAACCCGCTACGGTGTGTCCCGCTTCCGCGAAGCGTTCATCAACATCCCAGGGAACGACCTCAACCTGGGACGCGGCTACGACTGGGTCATCCGCGTGCTGATTCCCCTCGAGTTCGTGTGCATGTTTGGCTGGTGGCTCTATCAGGCCGTAACCGTGATCGACCCCGACGGGTGGTGGGCGCCGCTACGACCACTCTCGCTGGGCACGTGCCTGCTGCAGTGGGGGCTTGCGCTGGCGCTGCTACTGGCCTTCAACGAGCGTCTTGCCGCGGCCAGCCTATCTGCCCACCCCGGCGACAGCGTCGAGCCGGCCCTCGACCAATGAGGTGTGGTACGCTCGATCGCATGAAAAGGAGGGACCTGTGTATCCAGAATTCATGATCGCGCCGATGCGCGAGGAGTTGACCCGGTTCGGCGTGAAAGAGCTTCGGACGGCGGACGATGTCGACGCCGCCGTGACCGCCGGCAGCGGCACGCTGATGGTCGTGGTGAACTCGGTGTGCGGCTGCGCCGCGGGCAAGGCCCGTCCCGGAGTCGCCCTCGCCCTGCAGCACCCGGTCAAGCCGGACAACATCACGACCGTCTTCGCGGGTGCCGACGTCGAGGCCACGCAGCGCGCCCGCGGCCACTTCACGGGCTATCCGCCGTCGTCACCTTCGATCGCCCTCCTCAAGGACGGCAAGCTGGTCTACATGATGGAGCGGCACCAGATCGAGAACCAGGAAGCTGGCGCTATCGCCGCGCAACTAACCGCGGCCTTCGACCAGCACTGCCAGGCGCCGGTCGCCGGCTAGCACTCCGGAAGGCGCCCGCGGCCGCGGCCGGACAGCTCACCCCTCGAGCTGCTGGGTCTCGGCGACGAGCGGCAGCGCGACGGGCGCCCACCGTATCGCCTGACGGTCCCCCGAACCACCTCTACCAGAGTATCGATGAAGCGCGGGTGGTCATTGACCGCCGCTGCGCGGCGCATCGGCAACCCCACTTCGCGGCAAATCTCGGCGGCCTCGTGATCGAGGTCGTATAGCACCTCGATATGGTCGGACACGAACCCGATTGGGTGGATGACGACCGCCTTCAGCCCGCGCTCCGCCTCGGCCCGAAGGTAGTCACAGATGTCCGGCTCGAGCCATGGGTCGGTCGGCCGGCCGCTCCGGCTCTGGAACACGAGCTCCCAATCATCGGTGCCGAGGCTCGCCGCGACCGCCTGGGCCGATTCCCGGAGCTGGGCTTCATAGCGGCTCCCGTCGGCCATGCGGGTTGGAATGCTGTGCGCCGTGAAGACGATCCGCGGCGCCTGTTCGGTCTCTGAGGCCAGCGCGGTCTTCGCGGCCTCGATCTGCTCGGCGCAGGCCGCGACGAAGCCCTCCGCGACGTGCCAGTCCGGCACGTAGGTCACCTGCACGTCGGCGTGCCCGGCCTGACGAGTCTCGTAGCGGGCGGCATCAACGTTCCGGCGGTACTGCTCGCAGCTCGAGTAGGACCGCTGGGCGGCAAGGATGACGCCGACAGCGCGCCGCACCCCGTCATCGGCCATCTGCCGAAGCGTGTCCGCGAGAAAGGGATGCCAGTTCCGCATCCCGACGTAGACGGGCAGGGCCGGACCCTCGACGGCCAGACGGGCGCCGAGCGCCGAGGCCTGGCGCTCGGTCAGCTCCGTAATCGGCGACACGCCCCCGAAGAGCTCGTAGTGGTGGGCGACTTCCTCGACCCTGGCCGGTGGGACCCGTCGTCCCCGCAGCACATTGGCGAGGAAGGGACGGATGTCGTCGACGCCTTGGGGCCCACCGAAACTGACGAGCAGGACGGCGTCGAATGGCGAGTGCGGCGCGGAGTCGGTCACCCGTTGATGATAGACGATGCTGTGGTCGCTGCCGGGGAGCCGTCGGGGCACGCCGGTAGTATGATCCTCGCGCCAACCGACAGGAGTGCCCATGCCCAGACTGGCCGCCAACTTCTCGCTGATGTTTCAAGAGGTCGACATGCTCGACCGCTTCGAGATCGCGGCCCGCATCGGGTTCACGGGCGTCGAGATTCAAAATCCTTACGAACAGACGCGTGACGAGGTCGCGGCGGCGTATGAGGCGAACGGTCTAACCGCCGTCCTGTTCAACACGCCCGCCGCGGTCGGCGCCCTGCCGGGACGCGAGGCGGACTTCGAGGCGGCCGTGGCCCGCGCGCTGGAGTACTGCGAAAGCGCCGGGTGTCGCCAGATCCACTGCATGGCCGGGATCGCCGAGGGCTCGGCCGCCGAAGCCACGTTCGTCGCGAATCTCCGCAGGGCCGTCCCGGCGGCCGAGTCGGCGGGCGTCCGTCTGCTGCTCGAACCCCTCAATACCCAGGACATGCCCGGCTACTTCTTGCACCAGACGTCCCAGGCACGGGCGATCATCGACAAGGTGGGCAGCGACACTGTTCGCTTGCAGTACGACCTCTACCACATGCAGATCATGGAGGGGGCACTGAGCGAGACCATCAAGGCCAACCTGGACATCATCAGCCATATCCAAATCGCGGGGGTGCCCGGACGTCATGAGCCGGACGCGGCTCAGGAGATCCAGTATCCGTTCATCTTCGAGTGGCTCGATGGACTGGGCTACGACCGCTGGGTGGCGTGTGAGTATCGCCCCCGCTCAGGCACGCTGGCCGGGCTCGAGTGGGCGCGCCCGCTCGGCATCGATCCCACCGCCTAGCCACATCCGCCGTCATGCCGACGATTCTCCTCACCAATGACGACGGGATATCGGCGCCCGGGCTGGCGGTGCTGGCCGACGCGCTCGGCGCGCTCGGAGATCTGGTGGTCGTGGCTCCGGCCGAGGAATCGAGCGCGGTCAGCCACGCGCTGACCGTCCGCCGCCCGCTCACGGTGACCAATGTCGCGGCGGCCTGGCATGCAGTGGACGGCACGCCCACGGACTGCGTGAACGTCGCGGTCAGCGAGGTGCTGGGCTCGCCGCCCGACCTGGTGGTCTCAGGGATCAACAACGGCCTCAACGTCGGCGACGACGTCACCTACTCGGGCACCGTGGCGGGAGCGCTCGAGGCCGTGCTGCTGGGGATTCCCGCCCTCGCCGTCTCGCAGCAGCGCGCCATCCCGATGCGCTACGACGTGGCGGCCGCCGTCGCGGCACAACTGGCGGCCGCGGTCCTGGCGGACGGGCTCCCGCCACGCACGCTGCTCAACGTGAACGCGCCGCGCGCCGCGCCCGAGGGCCTTCGGGTCACCGAACAAGCGGGACGGACGCAGGCGTTCGCGCTCGAAGCGGACGAGGCGGCGAAGGAAGGCACCACGCTGTGGATCGGCGCCGGCACCTTCGAGTGGCACGACCATCCAGACTCCGACTACCGGGCGATTCAGGACGGCTGGGTCTCGGTCACGCCGCTGCGCCCCGACTGGACCCACCGGGCGGCGATTCCCGCCGTAGAAGCGCTCGCAGCGAAGGCACTGGCTGGGGTACAATAGACGGCCGTGGCGGGGCGTGGCTCAGCCTGGTAGAGCACTCGGTTCGGGACCGAGGGGTCGGAGGTTCAAATCCTCTCGCCCCGACCACTTCCTCTCGACGTCACCCGACGACGTCAGCACTCCGTGGGCCGTCCGGCCCAGCTACCACCCGAGGTCTTCAAGATGCTTCCGCTTGATCTTGAAGTCCTTGCTGTAGCCGGTCCCCTCCACCCGCACGAAGAACTCCCGCCCCTGGCCGCCTCGCAGGACATCCACCTGCGCCATCGAGAAGAGCGCGGTCAAACCTCTCAGCGACCCTGACCCGATCAGGCGGCGATGCCGTGCCCGGTGGGGCTCCGCGAGCTCCGGAGCAAGGCTGATCTCACGATCCTCGTCATACAAGAGCACACGCTCGACTGACGATGACAGCTCGCTGGGCCCGCCCAGAGTCGGTGGACTCGGCGACGCGATCACCCTGAGAAACAGCGCTCGATCTTCGGGGGCAATATCGGCGACCTCCAGGGTCGCGCC
>CAJWMX010000197.1 GCA_913043805.1 uncultured Acidobacteriota bacterium
ACTTCCCACACTTCGGCGCCCGTCTCCGGGTCGTAGGCGGTAGTGCGAAACGCCCCGATGCTGACGAGCTGCGGCTCTCCGTCCACCTCGATCACCAGCGGGGTCGAGTAGGCCTGCGAGATCGGCGCCCGGCGCATGGTCCGCCAGCGCTCATCGCCAGACTCGGCATCGAGCGAAACGACATACGCGGTGTCGTATCCGTCGACGCTCAGAAAAAGCTGTCCGTCGTGGAGGATGGGCGACCCACCGTTCCCGTGCTGGGTCACATACGGAAACCGCGTGGACCAGACACGTTCCCCGGAGGTGGTGAGCGCGGCAGTGCCATCGGCGCCAAAGTGCACGTAGACGCGATCCCCGTCCACGATCGGGGTTGGCGACGCCAGGCTGTTCTTGGGATTGGGCGATGCGGTCGCGCCGACCCGGAACACCTCGACATCGAGCAGCTGCTCGCCCGACTCGATATCGAAAGCCACCAGGCGCAGCGAACCGGCGTCGTCCCCGGTCGCGGTGGTCAGCCAGACGCGTCCGTCGGCCACCACCGGCGAGGACCAGCCGAGGCCTGCCACCGGGACCTTCCAGCGGACATTGGCGGTCTCGCTCCACTCGACGACGAGGTCGCGCTCGGCGGAATGTCCCTGACCGGTGGGACCGCGGAATGCGGGCCAGTCGTTCGCGCCGGCCTCGCCCCCCGCCAGCGCCACTATCACCAGCCCCGCGAGCACCCTCGCCATAATGGCTATTCTACAGGCCTCGGTCCGAACCTTTCTGGCTGCTCTGCGTTGATCCTCCCAGGAGGGCCGACCGGCGCACGAACCGGCAGCCCGCAGCATGATGCACGCTGACCTCGCCACACTCGTGACCCGGTGCCGCCAGGGGGACAGCCTCGCCTGGGAGCAGCTCGTCAGGAGCTGCCAGGGACGGGTCTACGGTCTGGCCTATCACTACATGGGCGGTGCGGGATGCGGCCCAGGAGGTCTTCGTGCGGGTCTACCAGCAGCTGGAGTCCTACCAAGGCGACGGGTTCATGGCCTAGCTGCTCCGGATCACGCGGAACCACTGCATCGACCAGATCCGTCGGAAGAAGGCAGGCCCTCCGGCGGAGGACCTGCTGGCCGATGAACACGACTAGGTGATACCCGATGCGGCGCCCAACCCGGAGCAGGCGTGGATAAGCGACCGAGGAAAACGGCTCGTCTAAGAAGCGCTGTCCAAGCTGAACGGGCAAAACCGCGAAATCGTCCTGCTGAAAGAGATTCAGGGACTGCAGTTCAAGGAGATCGCCGAGATGCTCGATCTCCCGGTCGGGACGGTGAAGTCGCGCTGGAATCGCGCGCGGCTGGAGCTCGCCCGGCAGGTCATGGCGATTGACCCGTCGTATGGCGCCCACCGGGAGCCGCTGGACTGAACCATGGATTGCACCGAGTTCACCGACCGACTCGACGCAATGCTCGAAGGGGCGCTGCCCTCCGCCGAGCAGGCGCTCGCCGACGCCCACGCCGTCCGGTGCGCCGAGTGCCGCGGGCTGGTGAGCGAGCTCCGCGCGCTGCGAGCCGACGGACCGCCGGCACCCCTCCCGCCAGCCGAGCTGACCGACGCGGTGCTCGCCCGGACGAGTGGGCCGGTCTGTACGCAGGCGGAGACCTATCTCGGTGAACTGGTCGACGGCCTTCTCGGCGAGATGGACCAGTCGCTCGTCGAGGCGCACCTCGAACACTGCCCGCGCTGCGCGAGCCTCCGCGCCACGCTCGAACGCCTGGCCGACGATCTCCCGGCGTTTGCGGAGCTGGATCCGACCCCGACGCTGGTGCCGACGGTGGTCGAGCGGACGCACCCACAACCGGCCTGGGGCGCTGCCGCATTCGAACGCGTGGGCACCGGCCTGTTGCAACGTCCACGCATCGCCTGGGAGGCGGGCTATGTGGCGGCGCTCGTGGTCTGGCTGGTGTTCGGCGCCTCATGGTCGCCCCTGCGCGCCACCCCGGTACAGGCTCTGACCCTGATCCAGCAGGGAGCCACCGACACCCAGCGCGCCGGGGTGGACGTGCTCGCCGCGTTCAACCGAGGCGTGACCACGGTCGCGACCCGCACGTTCGGCGACAGCGCCGACGGCGGAAGCGCCGTGGGACGCGTCGTGACCGGGCTCTCGACCCGGTTTCTCCTGGCGGCCGATGCCGCCCCGGATCTTGGCGACCACTGGCAACAGCTCACCTCGGCGGTTCGGGAGCGAGACCTCCCGGCCGGCGTCGACGCCTTTCAATCGTTGGGACGAGATGCGGGAGCCGTACTGACACGGTTCGTGTTCCCCTCGTCCCCCAACGATCCCAGCTTCGAGCCGGAGCGAAGGAGCACACCATGAACGGTTCAGAGGAACATCAGGCACTCACTCCGCCCACCCCGGAAGCGCAGTCCCCGGCCGTGAACACCCCCCGCCCACCCTCCTGCCGCCCCGGCGGTTCCGGCCGCGCACGCCCCGGCGCCGGCGCCGTCGAGCCCGCGACTCCCTCGGAAGTCGCCGTTCATCGCCGGCGTGCTCTCCCTGCTCCCGGGGGTCGGCCAGATCTACGTCGGCTACTACAAGCTCGGATTCGTCCATAACCTCGTCTTCGGCGCCACGATCGGGTTCACGGTGGCGACCGAGGGCTCGCTCGAGGCGCTCATTCCCGTGCTCGCCCTGTTCATGGCCTTCTTCTACGTCTACAACGTGGTCGACGCGGTCCGTCGCGCCATGCACTACAACCTCGCCGTGGAGAGCGGACGGAAGGTCGAGATGCCTGAGATGAACGTCGAGTTGCCGGACTTTGGCGGGTCGAGCGACGGAGGCGCGGCGCTGCTCGGTATCGGATTCATCCTGCTGATGAACACCGGTTTCGGGATCTCCCTCGACTGGATCGAGGAGTAGTGGCCGCTGGCGCCGATGGGATTTGGCGCCTACCTGCTCTACAAGGCGCTGCAGGAGCGAAACGCGGCGCCGGCCAACGAGGTGTCGGCTCCCATCGGCGAGGAGACCTCGGACAACTCCCTCCTCCAGTCCGTCCGGTCACGCCCGGCCCGGGAGGGTCGGGCGTCGTCCGTCCTCCTGGCATACACTACGTGCATGGTTTCGAAACGCCTGGGACTGCTGGTCCTGGGCTTGGCGCTGCTCTGGACGACGCCACTGGCCGCGCATCCGATGGACGGGGCCAACGCCGGCTTCGTCCAGTCGGTGGACGGCCCGGCACCCGGTCCGTTTCTCTACCTCGGCGCGAAGCACATGGTCACCGGGTACGACCATCTGCTGTTCCTGGTGGGAGTTATCTTCTTTCTCTACCGGCTACGCGATGTCATCCTCTACGTCAGCCTGTTCACCCTCGGACACAGCATCACGCTCTTGCTCGGCGTACTCGCCGACCTCAGCGTCAACGCCTACGTCATCGACGCCATCATAGGGCTGTCGGTCGTCTACAAGGGGTTCGAGAACATCAACGGGTTCGAGCGGTTGATCGACGTCCGGCCAAACGCGAAGATTGCCGTGCTGATCTTCGGCCTGTTCCATGGCCTCGGACTGGCCACCAAGCTGCAGGAGTTCATGGTGTCGGACAACGGGCTGGTCGCCAACATCCTGAGCTTCAACGTCGGGGTGGAGATCGGGCAGATCCTCGCGCTGGCCGGCGTCGTGGCGTTGCTCGGCTTCTGGCGCACTCGCGACAGCTTCGCGACCTACAGTTTCGCCACCAACACCGCGCTGATGGTGGGCGGTTTCCTGTTCGCAGGCGTCCAGATCGTGGACTACGTGCTGTTCTCCTAGACAGAACCAGGACCCAGGAGACGGAAGAAATCCGGAACGGGCTTCACCAATGGCAGATCAGAACAAGCGGTCGTCCGGGCCGTCGGTGAAGAAAATCGGCATCGCCACCGTCGGGGCGCTGGTCGTAGCCGTGGCACTCCTGTTCGGCGCGATCCTGCCGGCCGAGTACGGACTGGACCCGCTCGGCACCGGTGATCTGTTCGGACTCAACGCCCTCGGACAGGAGCAACCCATCTCGGTCCAGCCAGGTGAGTATCGGGTCGATTCGGCGGAGCTGAGTCTCTTTCCGGCCGAATGGGTGGAGTATTTCTACCGGCTCGACGAGGGCAGCAGCATGCTCTACAGCTGGGAAGCCAGCGGGCCGGTCGAGTACAACTTCCACGCCGCCCCCGACGGCGCGCCCCCCGGCTATGCGGAGAGCTTCGACCAGCAGGCGAACAGCTCCGGGTTCGGCACCTACACCGCGCCGTTCGACGGCATCCACGGCTGGTACTGGGAAAACGTCGGCACCGAGCCGATCACGATCACCATCTCGACCGCGGGCTTCTATCTCAGCGTCCAGGAGGGACGTGCCCGCGCCTCAGGCTTCAAGGATCTGACCGACCTGCGTGGGAATCCCATCCCGCGCGTTCCAGAGAACTAAGCCGCTCTCGGCTGCGTCTTATTTCCTGCACGCGTCACGGCGGCGCCAGCGGCCCGCCACCCGTTCACCCGCGCCTCTGGAGCCCGCTCATGGGCACCGCGCTCCGCGACATCCGGCACGCTTTCCGGTCACTGCGGCGTAGTCCCGGCTTCATGCTCGCCGCGGTGGGAGCGCTCGCGCTCGGTATCGGCGCCACGACCGCGATCTTCTCGGTGGTCAACGCCGTCCTCCTGAAACCCCCTCCGTTTCCGGACTCGGACCGGATCGTGCTGCTGTACGCCGAATCCGACCAGAGTCGGAACAACAACGGGTCGCCGGCGAAGTACAACCACTGGCGGGTACAGGGCGACGTGTTGGAGGAGGTCACCGCCTTCCGCAACGGGCTAGTCAATTACACGGGCGGCGATGTCCCTGAACAGCTCGACCAGGTACAGACCTCCCGCAACTTTTTCAGCCTGCTCGGCGCTCCGATCGTCCTCGGACGGGACTTCTCCGCAAAGGAGGACCTGCCCAACAGTCCGCCGGTGACGCTGATCAGCGAGCAGATGTGGGAGCGGCGATTCGACCGGGATCCCGACGTCCTCGGCCAGAGCCTGTCGCTCAGCACGCTCCCCCACACCGTGATCGGCGTCATCAGCGCGGAGTTCGATCTGAGTGAGCTCGGCGCCCGGCCCGACGTCTACACGCCTTTCCAGCTGGACCCCAATGCCGAGGACCAGGGTCACTACTTCCGGGTGGTGGGACGACTGTCGCCCGGGGTCTCGCTGAATCAGGCGCTGGCGGCGGTGCTGATCCCGTCTCGCCGCGCGAGCCAGGTCGACCCGTTGCTGGCGCTTCGCGCCGACTGAGCCACCGCACCTACTTGCCGAGTCGAGAGATACCGGAGGAGACGGCGAACCCGGCTCCCACCAGGAGCAGCCCGATCCCCGTCTGCATGGCGGATGGGCCCACCGCCACCCGGCCGTAGTGGCGCGTTTCCACCTCCGCCACCATCTCAGCGGTGAGGAGCTCGGTTCCGCGAACGATGTCACCGATCTGGGGCGGGACCGGATCGGTGAACGGCCACAAGCCGATAACCGCCCCCAGCAGCAAGCCCAGCAGCACGCCCAGCGTCGCCCGCTCATAGCGAGCCAGCAGCAACTTCACGAGATTACTGACACCGACCACGCCGATCACCACGCCGACGCCGACCGGCACCAGCACATGCAACACCTCGAGCGCCAGCTCGACGTCGACCGCGCGAGCCGCGTCGGCGGCAGTGGCGACCGCGTCGACGATGGTCCGATACTGCCCGAGAATAAGCAGCACGTACGCTCCGGACATCCCCGGCAGGATCATCGTGGCGCCTCCGGAAAAGCCGGCCACCATCAGGATGGCGTAGGCCTCGACGCTCCGACCGCCATCGCCACCAACGCCTTCCGGATCGGTGAAGGCGAGTAGCGTCATCAGCAGAATCCCGACCGCGGCGCTGGCCGCGACCACGCCGTCGAGCGGACGAAGCGCCCCCCAGAGAATCGGCACC
>CAJWMX010000198.1 GCA_913043805.1 uncultured Acidobacteriota bacterium
TCAGGCGCTCCGCCGCTCGTCTGCACGAACACCGGACGATCCGTCACCTCGCACAACGCGGCGTAGTAGCGGCGGAAGTCGTCGAGTGAGGTGGCAGTGCGCGGCGGAATCGCGATCATCGCGTCCGGAGCCAACGCCTCGGCGTGCCGTGCGTACTCGAGCATGCCGGCCGTGTCGTCCGCCTGGACCCCGAGGACGAGCGCGGGTGCTCGCCCCTCGTTGGCCTGCGCGAGCGTGTCGAATCCGCGGAGCCGTTCCTCCCTGGTGAGATGACGTTGCTCACTCGAGTTCTGGGGCCAGACCAGCGCCTCGATCCCGCAGCGCTCGCAGAACTCGGCTTCGCCGGCGAGATCGTCGAAGTCGACCGCCCCGCCGGTCGTATAGGGCGTGCTGAGGATCATGAACGCTCCGCGCATCGCCTTGGGCTCGGCAGCCTTCAGCCGGACGTTCGGCAGCACTGCGGCCGAGGCCAGCGCGGTCAGACACTCTCGTCGGGTCAGGTTCAACTGGGACATCTCGCGCTCCTCGGCTGGCCGGCGGTCACGGCGCGGACCTGGCCAGCCTGAAGACATACAACGCGTTGCCAAACGACGGGTACTGGATCTCGGGGCTCAGCAGCGTCGGGACCCGGCGGGGGCTGCCGCCGCCGACCCCGGCCGTGACCGCCACATACTGTGTGCCGTCGACGTCGAACGACACCGGGAAGCCCTGGACCGAGGTGCCGAGCCGCGTCTCCCAGAGACGCTCGCCGGTCGCCACATCGAGCGCGCGGAAGTGGCGGTCCACATCGCCCGTGAAGACCAGCCCACCCGCCGTGGTCAGCGACGCCGTCAGGATCGAGGCGCGCTGCTCGATGCTCCACCGCTCCTCGAGGGTGTCGACGTCATAGGCGGCGAGCTTCCCGAGGTTGCCGCCGGTCCCCGGCATCTCGAACCACTTCCGGTCCGCCTGGGTCCCGCCCGAGCCTGGTTCGAGGGCGACCTCGCGGCCCGCGATCTCGAGACAGCTCTGACTCAACGGAATGACCACGGTTCTGGCTTCCGGGCTGTAGGCCATCGCTTGCCAGTTGTGGCCGCCAGCCGTGCTGGGACAAACCGACACCCAGTCGCCGACACCCGCCGTCGCAATGTCTTCGCGATACGTCACCGCGCCCGTCTGCGGGTCGATCCGGTCGAAGACGTTCTGAAAAACGGTCTCGGCATGGCCAAGGTAGGCACCGTCCTCGCGGTCGAGCTTCCACAGAATGCCGTGCTTGCCGATGGTGAGCAGCGCTCGTCGCCCGTCGCGGTCGTCCACCAGCACCTTCTCGAACGCCTCGTCGAGGTCGAGCGCCTCTCCGGGAACATGCTGCACATACCAGCGGATCTCGCCGGTGGCAGGGTCGATGGCGAGCGTGGCGTTGGTGTAGAGCGCGGCGTCATGGACGGTGAGTCCGCGGCTGGCGGGCACCCACGGCTTGGCCTGCGCCACCGGCCAGTAGATCAGATCGAGCGCGGGGTCGTAGCTCCCGGTGATCCACGAGTCGCCACCCGCCCGTAGTGTCAGCGACAGATCACCCCACGTGTCTCCGCCCGGGGTCCCGGGCCGGGCGATGGTAAGGGTGCGCCAGAGCTCTTCACCGGTCTGCGGGTCGTGCCCGGAGATGAAACAGCTCTCCGGCTGGAACCGGGTACAGCCATTGATGCCGTTGACGAGGACCCCACCGGCGACCAGCGGACCGGCCGAGTTGCTGTAGCCATCGCGATAGTCGGCAAGGCGCGTCTCCCATCGCACGGCCCCGGTGCGCGCATCGAGCGCCACGAGGTGCGCGTCCTGGGTCGAGAGGTAGATCAGGTCGTCGAGGATGGCCAGGCTCCGCGACACGCCGGTCCGCAGCTGCTCGGGAAGATCTCGACGGTATTCCCACATTAGGGTGCCCGTCGACGCCTCCAGGGCCTGCACCACGTTGCCCGGGTTGACCAAATACATGACGCCGTCTCGGACCAGAGGCGTCGGCTGATTACGGCCGTCGGTCATGGACCAGACCCAGGCCAGCGACAGCTGATGCACGTTGTCTCGCGTCACCTGGTCGAGCGGACTGTAGCCCCATCCATCGTAGGTACGGCGGAACATCAGCCAGTCGCCAGGCGACGGGTCTCGGAGCTCGTCCTCCGACACCGGACGGTATCCCTCGAGCTCGGCAAAGGTTGTCGTGGCTGCGGAGGACCCGGCCGCTGCCTGGGTCGGGATCGGTGCCGGCGCGACGTCGCCATCGAGCAGCCCGTTGATCTGCAGGATGTAGGCGGCGATGTCAGAGTAGGCTTGCGCGCCCAGCGAGCCGCCCTGACCAGGCGGCATCGACGTGGAGATCAGATCGATCAGTTCCTCGGTGGATCGCGGTCCCCACACGGACATGAAGTTCGGCCCGGCAAGCTGCGGCGCCTCGAAGGCGCCGGTCAGGTCACTCAGGTGGCACACGGCGCAGGAGTCCTCGTAGCCGGCCCGGCCCTCATCGACCGAGCCCGGAGCCGGACGCGTCTGGGCGTGCGCCGACGCCGCCATGGCCACGCTCGTGGCCGCAACCAGCAGCCGGACTCCCTGCACCGCTGTCCTAGTCATCTCCCCCTCACGGCGCAAAGCTCGACCGCGCCTGCACCCCGGTGCGGCCGTCACGCGTCGTCACGAGATAGAGCGCCTCGTAGCTCGAGAGCGTGGCACCCGTCGGGCTGAGGCGACTGTAGCGCACCGCCACGTTGACCCCTCCGCCCCCACCTGAACCGCCTCGGCCCGGTCGAGGCGCGTGCCCGCCCAGGTGCGGAGACGACCCGGTTCGGGACCGGCGAGATACTGCTCGGCGCTGTCCCACAGGGCCATCGCCAGGGTGAGCCGTCGGGTCGCCGTCATGCTTCCCCGATCATCCATCTTCTGACTCGCCATGGAACCGGCCCCACTCTACCACCGGAGCCTCACCGCCCGTGCTGAACCGGCCAGGACCGGGCGAACCACGCCTGAGAGGGTTGGGCCTTTGAAGCGACCCTCTTAAAATAGGGGGTTGGTGGGCCATCACGGCCCCGGGAAAGGAACGACACGATCGCGATGCATCACGACATCGAAGCGATACAGGAAAGGATTCACGCCGAGAGCGCCTTCGTGAGCCGGTTGCTCGACGAGGTGGGTCGGGTCATCGTCGGCCAGCGAAGCATGATCGAACGCCTGCTCATCGGGTTGCTGGCCGATGGGCATGTGCTGATGGAAGGGGTCCCGGGCCTGGCCAAGACCATGACGGTCAAGACACTGGCCAACGCCATCAGCACGACGTTCCGACGGATACAGTTCACGCCCGACCTGCTGCCCGCCGACCTGATCGGCACTCTCGTGTATGACCCCCAGCAATCGGAGTTCAAGACGCGGAAAGGCCCGATCTTCGCGAACATCATCCTGGCCGACGAGATCAACCGGTCGCCCGCCAAGGTCCAGTCGGCGCTGCTCGAAGCGATGCAGGAGCGCACGGTCACGATCGGCGACGAGACCTTCTACCTCGACACGCCGTTCCTCGTGCTGGCGACCCAGAACCCGATCGAGCAGGAGGGCACCTACCCGCTGCCCGAGGCGCAGGTCGACCGATTCATGCTGAAACTCGCCGTGAGCTACCCGGAGAAGGACGACGAGCTCGAGATCATGCGCCGGATGTCGGCGGGCCCGACGCCGGAAGTGAATCCGGTGGTCACGCCAGAGGAAATCCTCAGCGCCCGGAAGGCGGTCGAGATGATCTACATGGACACCCAGGTCGAGCGTTACATCGTGGACCTGGTGTTCGCCACCCGGCAGCCCGGCGACTACGACCTCGGCGATCTGACCGAGCTCATCGGCTTCGGCGCCTCGCCACGCGCCTCGATCAATCTGGCGCGGGCCGCCCGGGCGCACGCCTTCCTCAAGCGTCGCGGGTATGTAACGCCAGAGGACGTGCGGTCGGTCGGTCTCGATGTCCTCAGACACCGGGTGCTGCTGACCTACGAGGCCGAGGCCGAGGAGGTGACGGCCGACGACGTCGTCAACCGGGTGCTGAACAACATCGAGGTGCCATGAGCGCAGAGGCCGCGACGCGCGCCACCGGCATTCCCCGGGAGGTCCTCAAGCAGGTGCGGCGGGTGGAAATCGCCACCCGCGGGCTGGTCAGCGAGGTCTTCTCGGGTGAATACCACTCGGTGTTCAAGGGCCGGGGGATGAATTTCGCGGAGGTGCGCGAGTACGACTACGGCGATGACATCCGGAACATCGACTGGAACGTGACCGCGCGCACCGGCGCTCCGTTCGTCAAGGTGTTCGACGAGGAGCGGGAGCTGACGGTCATGCTCGTGGTCGACGTCAGCGCCTCCGGCGACTTCGGATCGCGAGAGCGGATGAAGGGAGAGGTCGCCGTCGAGATCTGCGCCGTGCTGGCGTTCTCGGCGATCACCAACAACGACAAGGTCGGCCTGATCATCTTCAGTGACCGGATCGAGAAGTTCGTGCCGCCGCGCAAGGGACGCCAGCATGTCCTCCGGGTGCTCCGCGAGCTGCTCTACTTGAAACCGGAGGGCCGCGGCACCGACATCGGTGGCGCGCTCGAGTATCTGGCCAAGGTCGTCCGGAGACGCGCGGTGGTCTTCGTCGTCTCGGACTTTCTCGCCGACAGCTACGAGAGACCGCTGACGGTGGCGGGGCGCCGGCACGACACGATCGTCGTGCATATGGGTGACGAGCGGGAGCGGGAGTTCCCACCGATCGGCTTCCTCGAACTGGAGGACGCCGAAACCGGTGAGCGGCTGACCGTGGACGTGACCGACCCGGCGTTTCGCGCCGCCTTCGAGCGAGACGTCACGACGTCGGCCGATGCGCTGGACCGCCGCTTTCGGCAAACGGGCGTCGACGTGATCCGGATCAGCACCGACAGCCCCTATGCCGACCGCCTCATGCGTTTCTTCCGACAACGCGCGCGACGATTCCGATGACCGCCCCTCGCCTGCTCGGTGTGGTCGTGAGTCTGGCGCTGGGCATTGCCGTCGCAGCCGGGGCGCAGCGCCCGATCGAGACCACGCTCGACCCAACCACTATCACCGTCGGGGATCCGGTTCGACTCGTCGTCTCCGTCACCCACGACCCCGCCGACACGGTGAGCTGGCCGGAGCCGCCCGCCCTGGCCCCGTTCGAAGTCATCGGTCAGCGTGCCGTGCCTCCGACCACGTCTGACGGGCGGACGGTGTCCACGCTCGAGCTGACGCTCACGGCCTTCGAGCTCGGACGGCTGGAGGTGCCGTCGTTCGACATCGTCGTCACCGGCGCGTCGGGCGACCCTGCCACGCTCAGCACCGACCCACTGGCGGTGAGCGTCGACACCGTCGGACTGGATGAGGGCGGCGACATCCGCGACATCAAGGCCCCGATCGGGATCCCGTTTGATCCGCTCACACTCGCGCCGTGGGTGATCGGACTGGCGCTGGTGGTGGCCGTGGCCTGGTGGCTCTACGGCCGCTACGGACGTCGAGATGCGTCGGCCCCGGTTGCGCCTCCCCCGGCGCCTCCTCGGCCAGCCCACGAAGTCGCCTACGAGTCACTCGCGGCGCTCGAGGCGTCCGGGTTACTCGAACTGGGCGAGGTCAAGACGTTCCACATCCGCGGCTCAGACATCGTCCGCATCTATCTGCAAGGACGTTTCGGCATCGACGCCATGGAGATGACCACCGCCGAGGTGCTCGACCAGCTCGCTCTCGGCGACCTCGACACGAAGACGCGCGGTGATCTTCGGCGGCTGCTCGAACGCTGTGACCTGGTGAAGTTCGCGAAGTTCCAGCCCGACCAGGCGACATCCCACGACCTCATCGCCCAGGCGCGGGCGGTCGTGGACGCCACCCGACCGGTCGACCCGGCGCCGGCGACCCCTCGGGTCGAAGAACGGGGCGCCACATGAGCACCCTG
>CAJWMX010000199.1 GCA_913043805.1 uncultured Acidobacteriota bacterium
TGGGGGCCGATCGGCGTGCCCCCGAACACGGCGGCGCTGGTCAGACCGGTGTGATAGACGAAGCCCTGCAGGTCGTCCTCGATCTGGACGACCAGCTCCCGGGTTGGCGCCAGCACCAGGATGCTGGGGCGACGATAGTCGGCCTCGGCCTGAGCCGCTCGACGCTTGAGCAACTGGTCCACGACCGGGAGGAGAAACGCCCCGGTCTTCCCGCTACCCGTCTCGGCGCTGGCAATCAGGTCGCGACCGCTCGCCACGATCGGGAAGACGGCGGCCTGGATCGGTGTCGCGGCCGTGAAGCCCCGGTCGGCCACGCCCAACGCCAGCCCGGGGTCGAGTCCCAGCTCCTCGAACGGGATCGATTCGGCCTCGACCACCGCCGCTGGCAACACCGGCTCGGCCGAGGGCGGCGCGAAGTCCTGCGGAGATCGTGCTGGCCGCCGGCCGCGGCGGTTGTTCGGTGAGCGACGGCGCCGGTTGGGCCGTGCGCGGGATGTGTCTGAATCCAAAATGTCGGTCAGCGGGCTCGGAAGGTGATGATGCCCCGCACCGGGTCGTAGGGGGAGACGCCGACGGTGACCCGGTCGCCGGGCACGACCTTGATGCGGAAGCGGCGCATTCGCCCGCTCAGCTGGGCCAGCACTTCGTGGCCCGCGTCGCACTGTACCCGATACAGCCCGCCGCTATGGACTGCCATGACGGTGCCTTGCACGTCGATTAAATCGTCCTTTGCCAATACAACCGCCTCTTTGATCAAGTTTGGCACATAGGCCCGATATTTGCAAAGAACGGGCTACAGGGCCTTCACCGCGGCTTCCAGCTCCGCCGCCAGGGCGGTGACGTCCGTACCCGAGGGCCGGATGTGGGGGCCGAACCGCACCTTGACCCGCCCCGGGACCACCATCCGCTGTCCCTCTCCCCAGACCCGATTCACCCCGCGGAGCCGGACCGGAACAATCGGGACGTCGAGGCGGCTGGCCAGCATCGCCGCACCGGGCTGGAAGCGCTGCGGGTCGTCACAGCGGACTCGTCGTCCCTCGGGGAAGATGATCAGCGACCGCCCGGTGCCGATCAGCTCGCCGGCGTAACGGAGGGCCTGCCGTGTCCCGGTTTCCCGCTGTGGGAGCGGGAAGGCGTTGAAGAAAGTCGTGACCAGGTAGTAGTTGAGTCCGTTCGTGAGCCGGGCGCGCAGGCTGTGCCGCTCCGGATAGAAGTGGGCGGCGAAGAACTCCTTGGCCATGGCGGTGGCCACGTCATGGCGCCGCGCCGGCGGAAGGGCTGCCAGGATGACGGCCGTGTCCATGTAGCTCTGGTGATTGGCGGCGAAGACGACCGGCCCGTCGATGGCGTCGAGGTGCTCGCGCCCCTCGATCTGCAGCCAGGCGAAGGCTCGCGTCAGGGGGAGCAGGAACAGGTTCTGGCTGAGACGCCGGACCAGTCGCACGCTGCGCGACTGGTTCCAGCGGGGCATCGCGAAATCGGACTCGGCCTGTCGCGGCCGGGTCGGGGGCGCGGCGACGAGCGCCTCCAGGTCGGCGACCGTGGCTGCTTCCGAGACGATCCGCTCGTCCACGCTGGTGTCGAGCTCGCTTTCGAGCACCATCAGCAGCTCGACCCGCTCGAGCGACGTGAGCCCGAGCTCGTCGAGGCGGGTGTTCCCGCCGACGGCGTCGCCAGACACCTGCTCGAGAATCGATGCGACGGTGCGTCGTCCGCCGCTGGCGGGCCTCGGCGCCGACGTTCTGGCCCCCTGCTCGGCCCAGTCCTTCACGGCGCGCCGCTTCAGCTTCTGGGTGCCCTCGGTCCGTGGCAACCGCTCGTCAGGCCACGCCAGCACGTCCCGCACCTTCTGGTGATCGGCCAGCTCACGGTTCGCGGCCCGCGCGAGAGCGGACAGATCCGTGCCCTCCTCGACCACGGCCACCGCGTGCACCCGTTCCTCGCCGTCCCGGGTCAAGCCCACGACCGCGGACTCGGTGACACCGGGCAGCTGGTCGAGCACCCGCTCGACGTCCTCTGGAAAAACGTTCAGTCCTTCGGGGGTGACGATGACCTCTTTCTTGCGGCCATGTACCTGCAGGCGCCCTTCCTCGTCGACCGTGCCCAGGTCTCCGGTATGGAACCAGCCGTCCTCGAATGCCGCCGCCGAGACCGCGTCGTCGCCGTAGTAGCCCTTGGTGACGTTGTCGCCCCTGACCAGGATCTCGCCATCGTCGGCGATCTTCACCTTGACGCCGGCGATCGGTGTACCCACCGACCCGCGTCTGGTCTTGAACGGGTGGTTGAGGGTCACGATCGGAGCGGTTTCGGTCAGTCCGTATCCCTGGACGACCAGGAACCCCAGCCGGGCCCAGAAGGCCTCCAGCTCCGGGTCGAGCGGCGCCGCGCCGACGATGAAGCACCAGAACTTGAACCCGAACAGTCGATGGATACGGCGATAGCGCCACCACCGGACCGCCACGTGGGGGTTGTCGGGTGGAGGCTCGGCGATCTCGGGCGCCAGCCGGATCACGTGCTCTCGCAGCACATCGAGGATCTTTGGTACGCAGACCAGGACCGAGATCCGGCGGTCGTGGATCTGCTGGACGATGGCGCCCGGGCTATACCCCTTCATGAACACACAGACCCCCGGCAGCATCGGGGGGATGAAGGTGGCCATCGCCTGCCCGAACATATGGCTGAGCGGCAGCAGGTTCAGGAACCGGAGCGGGTAGAAGGGGGTGCCGTATTTCCTGTACTTCAACACCTCCCGCTCGACCGGGACGATGTTGGCCAGCACGTTCCGGTGGGTGATCACCACGCCCTTGGGTTCGGACGTCGCTCCGGAGGTGAAGATGATCTCGGCGACGTCGTCGCGGGCTGCCGCGTGGGGAGGACGCGCGACCGACTCGCCCTCGGGAAGGGTGCCCAGCTCAGCCAGCGGCCAGACCGGAAGGCCGAGCGTCGCGTCCGGGGTGACCTCGTCGCCAGCGAGCAGCAGCTTGGCGCCGACGAGGGCGGCCACCTGATGCAGGAACGTGCCCGACGTGCGGTAGTCGATTGGCACGACCACGACGCCGGAAAGGAGACAGCCCCAGAAGGCGATGATCCATTCCGGGCGGTTCTCACCCCAGACGATCACCTTGTCGCCGGCCGTGACTCCCTCGCTGGCGAAGCGCGCCGCAAGGTGCTCGGCGGCCTCCCGGATGTCATGGTAGCGAAAGCGGCGGACCCGATAGCCGTCGTCGTGGACGAAGAACTCGTCGTCGGTCGACAGCCGCTCGTCGAAGAAGTCGAGCAGGGTGTCCCGCGTCATGGGGGCGGTGTGGTCCACGCTCGTCAGCGGAAGGAGGCGCCGACGCTGAAGGCGTAGCGGTTCATGCGGGGCGAGCCCGGCTGCGGGCCCATCTGTTCGATGGCGTTGATGGCGAATATCCGCAGGTCCACCGTGAAGGCGAGTCGTGGACTCACGAACCAGCGGGCGCCGCCGCCGTAGTTGATCGTTTTCGAGCTCGGGTGCTCGGGTCTGGTGCCCTCGTCACGGTAGATGGTGAGGGTAGACGTGCCCAGGCCGCCACTCAGGTAACTCCACCCGTTCCGGTGACCGAAGTTGAGGGAGATCTGCGGCGAGACCGCCACGAAGCGGCTGACTACCGGCGGCAGGTCCGGGTCCGGTTCATCCTCTGTGGGATGACGGCGAGCCTCCGTGTAGTGCAACGTGGCGCCGACGCCGAAGGTGACCGGTCCGAGCGACAGCGGATACACATGCCCGCCCAGATCGAAGCCGACCCAGCCCCAGTTGGGAAGCTGCGCTGGTCCCAGGAAGCGCTGCGACGCTACCTCGAGGTCCTGTCCCAGGTTGATGACCGACCCTCGTGCGTCGAATACGTAGCGACTGATCGGACCGGGGTCCTGAGCCACCGCGGCAGCGGGCGCCAGCAGGGCGATGAGGAGCAAGCTCGGCAGGAGACGTTGCGGGGCGCGGCCGGACACGGCGCCTAGTATACGGCGCGAGGACCAGCGGCCGCCCTCGGTATACTCGCGCGATGTCCGCACTCGTGTCATCCGCCGCGATCGCCGACGCCGCTGCCCGGATCAAGGGCGTGGCCCGTCACACGCCGCTCGTCGAGCTGCCCGGCGAGGAGGGCGGCCCGGTCTACGCCAAATGCGAGAACCTGCAGGCCGGCGGCGCCTTCAAGATTCGCGGCGCCTTCAACTTCATCGCGCGGCTCGACGACGCGGCGGTTCGCTCCGGTGTCATCACCTACTCGTCGGGAAACCACGCGCAGGCCGTTGCCCTGGCAGCGCGTCGCAGGGGGCTGGCGGCCGTCGTGGTGATGCCGACGACGGCGCCGGCCGTGAAGGTTGATGGTGCGCGTCGACTTGGGGCCGAGGTGTACTTCGAGGGGACCACGTCGGTCGAGCGGAAGCAGCGTGCTGAGGCACTGGCCGAAGAGCGGGGGCTCACGATGGTCCCGCCCTTCGACCATCCGGATATCGTGGCAGGGCAGGGCACGGTGGGTCTCGAGATCCTCGAGGACTGCCCGGAGGGCACTCGTGTGCTGGTACCGGTGGGGGGCGGGGGGCTAGTGGCTGGCGTCTCCACCGCGGTGAAGTCGGCGCGGCCCGACGTGACGGTCATTGGCGTCGAGCCCGCCGGCGCCCCCAAGATGTCGAAGTCGCTGGCCGCCGGTCACCCGGTCACCCTCGACCAGGTGTCGAGTATCGCCGACGGCTTGATTCCGGTCCGGCCGGGTGAGCTGACCTTCGCTCACGTGCGGCGCTACGTCGACGAGGTCGTCACCGTGGATGACGAAGCGATTGCGGCCGCCGCACGTTGGTACGCAGAGAGAGCCAAGCTGGTGGTCGAGACCAGCGGCGCGGCCAGCCTTGCCGCACTGCAGTCGGGTGTCGTCGGGGTCGCCGCCGGGCCGACCGTGGTGGTCGTGAGCGGTGGCAATGTGTCGCTCGACACACTCCACGGGCTTTCCAGCTAGGGCTCCTGGCCAGCGATCAGCGCCCGCGCGGCCGCCAGGGCTTCGTCCCGGGAGCTCACCGCGCCGTCCAGCTGTTGCTCGTAGACCGCCTTGAGGATCCGTCCCATCCCAGGCCCAGGCTGGAGCCCCTCGGCGAGCAGATGGCGTCCCAGCAGCAGCGGTGCCGGTGGTTCGTGCTCCACGCCGAGGGCCCGCGCGCGGTCCAGGAACCAGTCCATCGCCGAACAGTCGAACTCTCCGGTTCGTCCGAGGCAGTCGGATGTGGCCAGCCGGGCCAGCAGCTCGAGGTCGACCTTTCTGGCGAGTCGGCGGAACGCGCCGTCACCGACCGGGTTGGCGCTCATGTGCCACATGCCCGGCTTGAGGTGCTGGGCCACGAGACCGATCACCTGAGTCCGTACGTCGTAGCCCTGGATGGTGTGAACGTTCAACCGGTCGAGCAGCGCGTGAGTGGGAGCGACGCCGGCTTCCTCGTGGTTGCGCGACCGGATACGCCCGTCGATGAAGGCGGTGGTGGCAGGCTTCCCCAGGTCATGACAGACCGCGCCCAGCATCACCGTGACCTGTTTCGGCCATTCGAGGTCCTCTATTCTGGTGCGCGCCTGATCGATCACCATCAGGGTGTGGACCCAGACGTCGCCTTCGGGATGCCACTCGTACTCCTGCTCGCATCCGACCAGGGCCTCGAGCTCGGGGAACAGCCGGCCGATCACGCCGAGGTCGAGGGCCAGCGCGAAGCCGAGCGATGGTCGTGGCGCAAAGAGCAGTTTCTCGATCTCTCCCCAGATCCGTTCCGCCGGCAGGTCGTCGAGCGGGATCGTCCGGCACAGCGCTGCACTGCCGGCCTCGAGCGTCAGCTCGAAGCGGGCCGCCAACTGGATCGCCCGGAGTACCCGCAGACTGTCGTCGCCGAACGTCTCTGCGTCGACAACCCGGAGGCATCCG